>RFFX01000010.1 GCA_003696765.1 Zetaproteobacteria bacterium
CCGCGCCCGGCGCGGGGGCGGGATGCGCCGCCCCCCCCTGCTCCAACCGCGGCGACCCCGGCAGAAAGGGATGGTCCCCTCCTGCGACCGTCGGCATGGGTTCTGCTGCGGCCGGGCATCTCGCGGGAACGGCTGCGGCGGCTGGGGGCGAGTCGGGCCGAGCGGAGCATCGACCTGCACGGCATGGGCCGGGCGCAGGCACTCGATCTGCTGCAGCGGGAGCTGGCCGAAGCCGATCGGTGCCGGATGCGGGTGATCGAGGTGATCCACGGACGCGGGCTCCACTCCGACGGGCGGCCAGTGCTGCGCGAGGCGCTCTACCACTGGCTCTGTGCGGGGCCGATGGGCGTCCGGCTGCTGGCCGCCATCCCCCGCCCGGGCAGCGCCGGCGGCGCCACCCTGCTCCTGCTCAGACGTCGCCGGGGCTGATCCCCGTCACGGCCCGGGGCAACACCCGGTCGGGATGCAACACCGGCCACCCCTCCGCCCTCCTGCCCGGGGCGACGCGCGCCGTACCCAGACAGCGCCCTCCGCAACAGACCCGAACCAGCCCTCCGACCGGCAGCCCGGCCAAGGCGATGCGTTGACCCTCGACGAAACGGGCGGCGTTGCGCCCGTCGAGGAGCACCTCCGGGAGATGGCGCAGCCAGAACTCCACCGGATGGAGCGCCGCCGCGGGATCCCGGCGCAGCTGTTCGATCCCCACCATCAGCTCGGGCGGCCAACCGCCGGTGGAGAGGCGGCGCAGCGCCGTCACGCAGCCGCCGCAGCCGAGCCGCGCGCCCAGATCCCGGGCCAGCGCCCGCATGTAGGCGCCCTTGCCGCAGCAAACCTCGAGTTCCAGCTCCGGCAGCCGGAGGCGGCGCAGGGTGATCGCGTGGATGACGACCCGCCGGGGAGGCAGCTCCTTCGCACGGCCGGCGCGGGCCAGCGCATGACTGCGCCGGCCGCCCACACGGACGGCGGAGAAATGCGGCGGAATCTGCTCGATGGTGCCGGTCAGCGCCTCGATCGCGCCGGCGATCGCCGCCTCGTCTAGGCTGCGCCAGCGGTCGCTGCGCAGGATCACCTCCCCCTCGGCGTCCAGGGTGGTGGTCTGGAAGGAGAGATCGACGGTGAGACGGTAGCGCTTGTCCGCCTCGAGGCCGAGAGAGGCGAAGCGGGTGGCCGCGCCGAGCAGCACCGGCAACATGCCGCCGGCCAGCGGATCGAGGGTGCCGGTATGACCGGCCTTGGGCGGAGGCCCGCCGTCGCGGAAGCAGCGCGCCACCTCGTCCACCGCCCGGCGCGAACTCCACCCCACCGGTTTATCGAGGAAGACGACCCCGCAGCAGGCCACGGCAGCGAAACGGCTCAGCCGGCGAGCAGCGGTGTCAGACGGGCGCGCACCCGGGCGGTGACCTCCTCGAGCGTGCCGACACACAGACAGCCGGCGGCATCGGGATGGCCGCCCCCGCCCATGGCGGCGGCCAGCTCTCCCACCTGCACCCGGCCGCGCGAACGGAAGCTCACCTTCCAGTCATCGCCGCCACTGCCGTGCGGCCGGATCATCACCGCCACCTCCACCCCCTCCACCGAGGCGGCGAGGTCGATCAACCCCTCGGTATCCTCGACGTCGGCGCCGGTGCGCCGGTAGGCCTCGCGCGTCACCACCAGCCAGGCGGAACGGCCCTCGTGCTCGTAGCGGAGGGTGGCCAGCACCTCGGTGAGCAGCCGCATGCGCGCGCGGCTGTTGCTGGCGTAGACCGCCGAGGCCACCCGGGCGGGATCGACCCCGGCCTCGACCAGCTCCGCCGCCAGCCGATGGATCGCGGCGGTCACCCCGCGGTAGCGGAAACTGCCGGTATCGGTGACCAGGGCCACGTAGACCGCCTCGGCGATCTCGCGCGTCACCGCCCCGCCGTCGGCGGCGATGAGCCCGTGGACCATCACCCCGGTGGCGCAGTAGTCGGAATCGACGAAGTTGAGATCACCGAAACGCTTGTTGCTCCGATGGTGGTCGATGTTGATCAGCGTGCGTCCGGCAAAAAAGCGCTCAGGCTGCGCCAGCCGACCGCGGGCGCCGCAGTCGAGGCTGATGATGGTGTCGAAGCCGGGATCGTCCCACGGCCCGCACCCCACCGCCTCGCTACCGGCGAGAAAGCGGTAGATGCGCGGCACCGGATCGATGCAGTGGGCCGCCACCCGCGCGCCGCGCCGCCTGAGATGGTGCCACAGCGCCAGCATCGAACCGATGCCGTCGCCGTCGGGATTCTGATGGGTGGTCAGCAACACCCCGCGCGCCCGTTCCAGCCGCTCAAGCAGCGGGCGCCACTCCTCAGCCGTGATCATCCGCCCCCCCCATTCGATCGAGCAGGCCGATCATCCGCTCCCCCTCCTCGAAGGCGCGATCCCAATGGAAGCGCAGCTCGGGGATCCGCCGCCGGCGCAGACTCCTGCCCAGGGCGTGGCGGAAGTAGCCGGCGAGCCGCTGCAGCCCAGCCGTCACCGCCCCCCCGTCGTCCGCCAGCATGGAGTGGACCCAGACATGCACCGCCTCGTTGCCACGGCCGAGCTCGATGCGGGTGATGCTCACCCCCTGCAGCCGCGGATCGTGCACCTCGCGCCCGAGCAGCAGGGCGAGGTGGCGCTGCAGATCGGCGCGGAACCGCTCCCGACCAGTCTTTGGGTTCATGCGTCCCCGGGCAACGCCCGGCAGGATCTCCGACCCGCGGAGCCTGCCGGCCCCCCAGGCCGACAACGGCAGGCCGCGCCCATCAAAGCGTGGCCGCCACCTCCTCGATCTCGAAGAACTCGAGCTGATCGCCCACCTTGACGTCGTTGAACCGTTCGATGCCGATGCCGCATTCGTAGCCGGCGCGCACCTCGCGCACATCCTCCTTGAAGCGGCGCAGCGAGGCCAGCGCGCCGGTGTAGACCACCACCCCCTCGCGCAACACCCGCACCCTGGCCTTGCGGTGCACCACGCCGTCGACGACATAGCAGCCGGCCACCGTCCCCACCTTGGGCACGTTGAAGACGGCACGCACCTCGGCGGTTCCGATCGTGTGCTCCACCTCCTCCGGGGCGAGCTTGCCGGCCATCGCCTGCCGCATCTCGTCGATGGCGTCGTAGATCACGGTGTAGAAGCGGATATCGACCCCCTCCGCCTCCGCCATCCGCTTGGCCTTGACGTCGGGGCGCACGTTGAAACCGATCACGATGGCGCCGGCGGCGGAGGCGAGCATCACGTCCGACTCCTTGATACCGCCGATCGCCTTGCGGATCACCTTGACCTTCACCTCGTCGGTCCCCAGCTTGGTCAACGCCTCGGCCAGCGCCTCCACCGATCCGCTGACGTCGCCCTTGATCAGGATCGGCACCTCGATCGCCGTCTCGCCCCTGGCGGCGGCGAAGAGCGCATTCATGTCGCGCACCCCCTCGGCCGCCCCCTTCCTGGTCAGCGGGGCGTGCAGCTTCCGCTGCTGCTCCTCGCGGTACCGCACCAGCTCGCGCGCCTTCTTCTCGCTCTCCACCGCGATGATCTCGCTGCCCGCCTCGGGCACCGCCTCCAGGCCGAGCAACTCGAAGGGGACCGACGGCCCGGCGGTGCGATGCTGCACCGAGTTCTCGTCGATGATCGCCCGGATGCGCCCCATGACACAGCCGACCACCACGATATCGCCCTTCTTGAAGGTTCCGTTCTGCACCAGCACCGTGGCCACCGGCCCCCGTCCCTTATCGAGGCGGGACTCGATGACGAAGCCGCGCGCACGCGCCTTGGGACTGGCCTTGAGCTCCAGCAACTCGGTCTGGAGCGCCAGCATCTCCAGCAGCTCGTCCAGCCCTTCGCCGGTACGGGCGGAGACCGGAACGAAGATGGTGTCGCCGCCCCAATCCTCCGGCACCACGCCGTGTTCGGAGAGCTGCCGCTTGACCCGCTCGACGTCGGCCCCCTCCTTGTCGATCTTGTTGACCGCCACGATGACCGGAACCCCGGCGGCGCGGGCGTGGTCGAGCGCCTCCACCGTCTGCGGCTTGACACCGTCGTCGGCGGCGACGACCAGCACCGCGACATCGGTCAGCTCGGCGCCGCGCGCCCGCAGCGTGGTGAAGGCCTCATGGCCCGGTGTATCGACGAAGACCACCCGGTCGCCGCTCTCCAGCTTGACCATGTAGGCGCCGATGTGCTGGGTGATGCCGCCGGCCTCCCCCTCGGCGACGTTGGCCTTGCGCAGCGCGTCGAGGATCGAGGTCTTGCCGTGGTCGACGTGGCCCATCACCACCACCACCGGCGGACGGGGCTCGAGATCGCGCTCGTCGACCTCCTCCTCCTCGA
Source organism: Zetaproteobacteria bacterium (assembly GCA_003696765.1). Classification (NCBI taxonomy): domain Bacteria; kingdom Pseudomonadati; phylum Pseudomonadota; class Candidatius Mariprofundia; species Zetaproteobacteria bacterium. The sequence goes on from RFFX01000010.1 coordinate 4,319, forward strand.
TGGAGAGCGACTGCTCGACCGCCGCCTCGTTGATCACCCTCGGGCGGTGGCCGACCTCCTCCACCACCAGCTGGGCGGTCTCGGCGTCGATCGCCTCGTTGGCGGTGACACTCACCCCCATGCTGAAGAGGATCTTGACCACCTCCCCCACCTTGACCGCCATCTTCGCCGCCAGGTCCGAGACCAGCATCGGATCGTAGATCTCGACATCGCGCACGACGAAGGCGTCGTCATCCTTGGTGATCCGCTTGCCGCGGCGTGGGCCGCCCCGGGCAAGGCGGGCCATCCGCTCTTCCTGCTCCTCGGTGAGCAGTTGGTGACGCTTGGCGGCGTAGTCGCGCCGGGCGGCCTTCTCCGCCGGCGAGAGCCGACGGCGACCGAGCGGCTGCGGACCGCGCCCTCCCTTCTTGCGCCCGCCGCCGCCGGGGGCGGGGGCGATCTCGCCGGCCACCGCCACCGAAGGGGCGCGCCGGATGGCGGGTCGCCCCTCCGCCTGCCGCTGCCTGCGCTGCGCCGCCCGCTCCTCGCCGATCCGCGCCTCGATCTCCCGCAACGACGAGCGCGGCGCCTTGGCCGCGGCGATCTGCGCCGGACTCAACCCCCCCTTGCGGATCGTGGTGCGCGGACCGCGGCCGCCGGCCGCGCTCCCCTGTCGCCCCGCGCGACCGGCGGCACCATCCCCGTCCGGGGCCGCCGCCCGCCGCGCCTCTTCACGCCGACGGCGCAGCTCCCGCGCCTGGGCGCTCTTCCGCTGCCGCTCGCGCGCCTCCTGCTCGGCCTGCGCCCGCAGCCGGCTGCGGGCGGCCTCCACCGGCGATAGGGACTCCCCGGTGGAGGATGCAGGCCGGGCGGCGGGGGCCTTCCGCTGCGCCGCCTCACCGCCGGCCGGTTGCGACTGCGACGAAGTGGAGGGGGCTGCCGCCCCTCCCGCTTCCTGGGCCTTGGCCGGTGCCTGCAACACCGGCCGGCCCCGTCGCCGACGGCGCACCTCCACGGTGACGGTGTGCTCGCCCCGCTCCCCGCCCCGGCCGGCGGCGACCGTCACCGGCCGCTTGAGGGTGAGGGTGCCCCTCTTGCCGGCGGCGCGCCCACCGCCCTCCTTCCGTCCGGCGGCCACCACCTGCTCGATCTTGCGCCGATCTTCGCTGCCCAGCAGGCCGGCGGGGCCGGAGACCGCGATGCGGCACTGTCGGGCCGCCCGCAGGATCTCCGCCACATCCACCTTCAGCGCTTTCGCCAACTCAATCACCCGAATATCGGCCATAATCCCCAATCCAATCGCGACATGCCGTCGCCGTTATCGATGCCGGTTTCTTGCGAGACCGGCATCGCGGCCATGAATGGCCGCTCCCTCCTCCAGTGTCTCCTGCCAACGCAGCACACGCTCCAAGCGATCGACCAGCCCGTCCCGGCGCCAACCGACCACAGCAAGCCGCTCACGGCCGAAGAGTGCACCCAGCTCCCGCACCGACGACGCCCGCACCAGCCGACTGCCCGGCTGACGCTCCCGCTGGCTCCGCAGCGCAGCTTCGACCCGGCGCGCCAGCCCCTCGGAAGCGTCACACGCCAGCAACAACAGCAGCGGCGCCGGGCCGTGCAGCGCCTCCATCACCGCATCACGCCCCGGTAGCGCCCGACCCCGCAGCCGCTGCATCGATGCGAGGGCGTAGCGCTGCAGCACACTCCGGATCCGGTCGAGCAGCCGCGTGCGATCCTCGCCGGGGAAGCAGCGGCGCGCCACCCGTGCACTCAGCCGCGCAAGACACTCCGGCTGGAGACAGAGATAGTGGCCGCGCCGCTGCGCCCGCTGGTGCAAGTCGGGCCACCACACCCCCTCGTCGTCGCACACAAGCCTGAGCAGCCGCTGCTTCTCCATGCGGCGGCGACAGACAAGGCAGCTTCGCTGCGGCCCGCCCTCGCCCGCCCCACGACGCGCGCGGCACCCCGACGAAGGCCCCTCCCGCCGCTCAGCCCCCCTCCTCATCGAACCAGCCGCACGCCTCCCGGGCGCCGATGATCAGCTTCTCCGCCTCCTCGACCGGCAGCCCCTCGATCACCTCCAGATCGTCGAGGCCGGCATCGGCCAGCCGATCGAGCGAGGTGATGCCGAGGACCACAAGCTGAGCGGCGATCTCCTCACGCAACGGCGGAAATCCGGTCAACGGCCGCTCCCCCGCCTCCTCAGCGGCGGCGGCGGCCTGATCGAGCAGCGCCTCACGGGCGCGCCGCTTGAGCTCCTGCGCCATCTCCGTGTCGATTCCCTCGATGGCGGTCAACTCCTCGTCGGCGCAGAAGGCGATCTCATCCAGCCCGGCGAAGCCCTCCTCCACCAGCATCATGGCGAAGTCGACCTCGATATCCAACCCGTTGACGAAGGTGGAGAGCAATGCCTCGGTCTCCTCCGCCCGCTTGCGCGCCTGGTCACCGGTGGTCATCAGCTCGATCTCCCAACCGGTCAACTCGGAGGCGAGGCGGACGTTCTGCCCGCGCCGGCCGATGGCCAGCGCCAGGTTCTCCTCGGTCACCGCCACCTCGATGGTGTTGCGTTCCTCGTCCACCAGCACCCGCTCCACCTCGGCCGGCGCCAAGGCGTTGATGACGAAGGCGACGATGTCGTCGGTGCACTCGATGATATCCATCCGCTCGCCATGGAGCTCGTTGACCACCGCCTGCACCCGGGCGCCCCGCATGCCGACACAGGCGCCTACCGGATCGATCGCCGGATCGCTGCTGGAGACGGCCAGCTTGCTGCGCGATCCGGGGTCGCGGGCGATCGCCTCGATGGTGACGATCCCCTCCTGGATCTCCGGCACCTCCTGCTCGAACAGCTTGAGCACCATGCCGGCGTCGGCGCGCGAGAGGAAGATCAGCGGCCCTTTGGACTGGTCGCGCACCTCGCGCAGGTAGGCGCGGATACGGTCACCCTGGCGCCACGATTCGCGCGGGAGCTGATCCTCGCGGTACATCACCCCCTCGCCGTGGCCCAGATCGACATAGACGTTGCCGCGCTCCACCCGCTTGACGATGCCGGTGATCAGCTCGCCGACACGGGGGGCATACTCCTCGACCACCCGCATCCGCTCGGCCTCGCGCAGCTTCTGGTTGATCACCTGTTTGGCCGCCTGGGCCGCCACCCGCCCCATGGTGATCGGAGGCAGCGGGGTGCGCAGCTGCATGCCGACCTCGACCTCGGCATCGCCCCCCAACTCGGCGGCCGCCTCGTCGGGGGTGAGCTCGTTTTCCGGATCCTCCACCGACTCCACCACCGTCCGCACGTGGAAGAGGAAGATCTCCCCGTTGCTGCGGTCGATGACCGCCTCGACCTCCTTGTTGCCGTAGCTCTTGCGCGCGGAGGTGCGCAGGGCCTGCTCCATCGCCTCGAAGACCAGCTCCCGGTCGACCATCTTCTCCCGCGCCACCGCATCGGCGACATGCAACATCTCTACACCCATCCTACTGTATCAGACCGCAAGGGCTCCCCTCCATGGACCCCTTGCCCGAACCGCTCCCCGCACATCGGCCCGCCGCATGCGTCGGCAACCGATCCACGCGGCCCTCCTGGCCGCGGATAGCGCCCTTCCTTATTCCACCGCCCCGCTCCTGCGGCGGCCGCGGCGTGGCCGCCGCTCCACCGCCCGCACCACGCGGACCGCATCCTCGAGCGCGACGACCACTTCCCGCTCGTCCGCACCCCGACCGCCCGCCTCGACCACGGCCAGATGGAGCGCCCCCTCGCGCAGCCCGAGGTTGCGCCCCTCGATCCGCCGCCCGTCCCGGGTCACCACCGCCAGCCACGCCCCGGCGTAGCGGGAGAAGTCGGCAGGCGTGGTCAACGGCCAATCCAGCCCGGGCGACGTCACCTCCAGCCGGTAGGGTCCGTCGAACGGATCCTCCACATCGAGCAGCAGCGACAGCGCCCGGCTGATCCGCTCCAGCTCGTCGGTCGTCACCCCGCCGGCACGGTCGACCACGATCCGGACCCGCCCCGAACGGCGGCCGCCGTGAAGCTGGACCGCCAGCAACTCGACACCGACCTCGGCCGCCACCGGCCGCACCAGCTGCGCGATCCGTTCCTCCAACCGCTCGCAATCCACCGCTTGCGCCAAACCGTGATCGCAACGCACAGAGCCCTCCATGACCGGGGCGCCGACCTCGCGAAGGCGACACACCGCCGAGCCGTCACCCACCAACAAAAAAAGCGAGCCGAGGCTCACTTTCCGACGAAGCACAACCACCGATCACGACGGCTTCGCACGCCTCCCGCCGCGGCCGGCACCGGCGATCAGGCCGGGCCGAAGCGAAGCAAGCCCTTCGACGACGGGGGCGCGAATGGTAGGATGGGGGCGCGCCAATGCAAGCCAAGGCGGGCCTGGGAGGCGCCCCGATCCGGGTAGGGCCTCCGCCCGACTCATTCCCCGGCCAGCGCCAGCCGGAACCCGCCCCCCAACAGGCGGGAGATCGAAAAGGAGCGCCGCCCGCCCCCCAGACGCCAGTCGTAGACCGCGGCATAGGTCAACACCTGCTGCACATAGCGACGGGTCTCTCGAAAGGGGATGGCGGCCACCCAGAGATCCCCCCTCTCCCAAGGGCGCCGCCGCAGCCAGCGGGCGACCCGCGCCGGTCCGGCGTTGAAGGCGGCCACCGCCAGCGCCAGGTTGCCGTCGAAACGGCGCACCATCGCCGCCAGATAACGGCTGCCGATCATGATGTTGGTCCGCGGGTCGAACAGATCCGGCCGGCCTCGACGCCCCGCCATCCGACGCCAGACCATCGCCGCCGTGGAGGGACGCAACTGCATCAGCCCCCGCGCCCCCGCCGCCGACACCGCCTGGGCGTTGAAGGCCGACTCCTGACGGATCACGCTCCAGATGAGCGCAGGATCGAGGCCGGTCCGGGCCGCGGCCCGACGCACATGGCGGCTCCAGGCGAGCGGAAACCGGAGCGGTAGATCCTCCACCGCGCCGGCGCGCTGCGCCGCCAGGATCGCCCGATCGAACCAGCCCCAGTCGCGGGCCAGTCGTGCGGCGGCGTACCACTTCCTCCGCGCCGACATCCGCTCCCCCCCACTCCGGTCACGCCCCCGCCTCTCCGCGGCCGCGACCACCCCCTCCGGCGATACATCCACCCTCTGCAGCGCCCGGAACCACTCGCGCCGCGCCTTCGCCGGCAGACCGAGCCGGAGCCACTCCCGCGCACGCCGGATCCCGGGAAGACGCAACAGCGCCCGGCGCAGCGCCGCATCGGGCTCGGCGGAGCTGCTGGAGAGTCGGTAGGGCAGCCCCAGGCGCTCGGCGCTGAGGAAGCTGAAGTAGCCCCGCCCCCCGGCCAGCACCCCGAAGAGCGCCCGCGCTTCGCGGCCGTAGCCCAACTGCTCCAACGCCCGCGCCTGCCAGTAGGCCCACTCCGGCCGATGACGCTGCTCGGGCGGCATCGCGGCGATCGCCCGCAGCACACCGGGCCAGTCGCCGTCGGCCAGCAGCAGGCGCGCCCGCCAGGCGCGCGTCCCGTCGCTCTGCACCTGCTCCGGAAGGGAGGCGAGCCACTCCACCGCCTGGGGGAGCTGGCGCCGCGCCGCGCGCAGCGCCAACCGCCGGCGCAACCGCCCCCATGCAACCGGATCGAAGGCCCGCCGCAGCCGATCGGCGGCGCGCCAAGCGGCGACCACACCTCCGCCCGCTCCGTCCCCGCCGCGACGCCGACCTCCAAAGGGGGGATCCCTGCGTGAGAGGAGCCGCAACAACCGGGCGAGCACCCGCGCCTCGTGGCGGTCCACACGCGCGGGCAGCGGCCAGCGGGCGAGGATGGCCGCAGGATGGCGGCGGCCGGAACGCCAGCGGCGCATCAGCTGGCGATCGGTCGCCGACATCCCGTCGAGCAGCGGCCGCACCCGGGACCAGCGACCACGCTCCATCAACGCGCAGGCCCGCTCCCAACGCGCCTCCGCCGTGGGGCCGCCGGCACGACGCCAGGCCCGGGCGACGGGGCGCAGCCGATCTTCGTCGCCGCCGCCGCGACGCCACAGGGCCTCGTAGGCGGCCACAGCCCCTGCGACATCGCCGGTGTAGAAGCGCGCCAGGATCGCAATCCCGGGGTGGCGCACCCCCGCCGCGGGCAGCAGCCGCAACTGCCTGGCCACGGCCGGCCACTGCCCCCGCCGGGCGAGATCGCGGATCCAGGCGTCGCGCAGATCGCGCGCATCGGGCAGATCGGGGTAGCGGGCGAGCACCAGGGGAACGGTGTCGTCGCTCCCCCGCCGCATCCGCTCCGCCGCAAGCCGGATGTCGAGATAGCCGGCCAAGGGGTAGCCGTCGAGCCGCTTGCGCAGGGCGACCACCCGCGCCAGATCGTGGCGGGCCAGCGCCGCCCGCGCCTGGCGGAAGAGCTGGCGCTCTGCGGCGAGTCCCGCCCGCTCCCGAGCGACGGCCGGGCTGGCGGGCAGCCCGGGCGCAGCCACGACGCACGCCGCCAGCAAGAGGGCCGCTCCGCACAAGGAATGCGACGGCGAAGCGCAGCGCGGATTCCGCGCGACGATCACGGTGGAGATGGCATCAGACGGCAAACATCCCTCCATGCCGGGTACTTGCGAGGCCGGTACCGCGGCCATGGACGCCTTGACCGGCGGGAACCGAAACACGACGCACCCCACCCTACCGCTCGGCCGCCGCCGGAGGCAACGATCTAGCGCCGGTGAACGTGATCGCACACGCCCGTCCATGGACTTGTTCCACCATTCCACCGAGGATTGCGCACGATCGGGGCGGCCGTGCGCGAGGGTGGCGGAATCGGCAGACGCGCTGGATTTAGGTTCCAGTACCGCAAGGTGTGGGGGTTCGACTCCCCCCCCTCGCACCACCGGATCCGGCGCCCCCGATCGTGTCAGGGACGGGAGGGCGCGATGATCTCGTGGAAACGGACCATTCCGGCCAGAGTGGTGATGGGGGTGCGCCTGCTCTGGCGCACCATGCTGTTGCAACTGGTACTGGCGCTGCTCGCCGCCGCTGTCATGGGCGGCGCGGTGGCGCTGACGGGGCTCTCCGCCGGCCATCTGCTGCTGGAGGGCTCCCTGCTCGCGCTGGCCGCCCCGGCGATCGGCACGCTGCTCACCCTGCTGACGCAGATGGTGCTCGGCGCGGCACTATTCGCCGGCCTCTGGCTGGCCCTCCGCGGGCCGGGTCAGGTGGCCGTGGGCGAGGCGCTGCGCATCGGCTGGCGCCGCTGGCCGGTGGCCGCCAACAGCGCACTGCTGCTCACCCTGATGGTCGGTGGCCTCCTCGCTCTGCTGGGCGCGCTCGCCGCCATGCTCCATCCGGTGGTGCTGCTGGGATTGCTGCCGCTCGTCTGGGTGCTGCTGCGGCTGGCGACGGTGCCGGTGGCCGCCGTCGTGGAGGATTGCTCCCCCCTCTCGGTGCTGCGGAGCAGTTGGCGGCGCTCGGCCGGCTTCTGCTGGTCGATCATCGGCAGCGGACTGCTGCTGGTGCTCCTCACCATCCTGCTCGACCTGCTGCTCTTCATCCTGATCGGCGGGGCGGGGCGCGCCGCGCTGCCGGCCACCCTCGCCGGGGGCACGCCCAACCCGATGGGCCTCATGATGATGGTCGCCGGCACCATGGGCATGGCCATCCTGCTGATCGTCCTGATCCACCTGCAGGCGATGGTCTGGATGGCCGCGCTGCTGGTGCTCTTCCACGCCGAGCAGCGCGCCGGGGCGGAGGGGGGCGGCGATGCGACGCAACAGGTGCCCCCGGCCTCCCCCCGCAGCCAGCAGATCATCGCCTGGGGCTGGGTCGTGCTGCTCTCCGCCGCCCCGGTCCTCGCCTTCCTCATCGTCGGCCCGCAGGCCGGCGGCATGGTGACCACCAGGGTGACCCCCCCGGCACCCCACCCACCGCTCAACCGCCACGCGCCGCGCATCCACCACTACGCCCGCCCGCCAGCGGCGAAACGTCCGCCGATGCCGACGGAGAAAGCACAGAAGGCGGCCCTCTTTCGGGCCCTGCGCCGGGGGGAGCTGCAGCGGGCGAGCCAACTGCTCGCCCCGCTGCTGCGCCGCCATCCCGACGACCCGTGGCTGCTGCAGGCCGAGGGGTGGCGCCTCTACCGCAGCGGGCGCAAGGCGGAGGCGGCGGCGGTGATGGCCCGCGCCTGCCGGCGCGGCGCGACCGAGGCCTGCCTGCTGACCCGGCCGGAGGCGCGCCCATGACCATCGTCGACTTCGCAACCCGCGCGCGCAACGCGGCGCCGACCACCCTGCTGGTCGCCACACTGATCGTCCTTGCACCGGCAACCGCCATGGCGCAGGTGCTGCGCTGCCGGATCGACGGCCATCTCGTCTACACCAACCTCTACACCCACTGCCCGCCGAGCCGGCGGGGGGCGGCGGAGGCCCCGGCGAAGGCGGCGCGACGGACAGCGCACCAGATGCCACCGCGCCACGCCGCCGCCCCGAGCCATCCGGCGGAACGGGCAGGGCAGCGCAACCGCCCGCATCCGGCCGGACGGCCTGCGCCGCGCTCGTGGTGGGTGCTGCTCGGCGGGCCGATCGCGCCCGAAGGGGTTCCGCTGACCGCCGGGGGCCGGCTGCGCTGGCAGGGGGTGGAGATCCGCTACGACGGCATCGACCAGATGCAACTGGCCCGGCGGCTGCTGGAGCACGACAAACAGGCCCTCTTCCTGCCGGAGCTGGCCGGGCTGCCCGCCGCCGACCGGCTGCTGCGCTCGCTGGCGGCGATGACCATCACCCGGCTGACCGTCACCGCCTACCGGCCGGAACTCTTCGCCGCACTGCGCAAACGCGGGATGGCGCAGGTGCCCGCCCCGGTGGCGATGCTGCGCATCGACTACCGCGACCGGCAGGGCAAGGCCGCCGCCCGCTTCCTCCCCTTCGGCGCGTCGGCGGGCCGGCTCTACATCAGCCTGCCCTACCCCACCCGCGCCGCAGGGCGGTGAAGAGCCAGCTCAGGCAGAAGAGCAGGCAGAGCAGCATGATGATCGAGGCGCCGGCCGGCCAGTCGCGCGCGTAGGAGAGCAGCAGCCCACCGACCACGGCAGTGCAGCCGGCGCCGAGGCTGACCAGCCAGAGCCCGAGCAGCGTGCGCCCCCAGAACCAGGCGATCGCCGCAGGCAGCACCAGAAGACCGGTGGTCATCACCACCCCGGCCAGCTTGACGCAGAGGATCACCGTCACCCCGACCACCGCATAGAGCAGCAGGCGACAGCGGCGCACCGGCAGGCCGTTGGCCGTCGCCGTCTCGACATCGAAGGCGATGCTCCACCACGCCCGTCCCATCCACCAGACCAGAAACAGCACGATCGGCGCAAGCCACTCCATCCAGAGCAGATCCCCTCCCTCCACCGTCAAGATGTTGCCGAAGAGCAGGGAGAAGAGGTCGACCTGCTGACGATCGGCGGTGGCCAGCAGCAGCACGCCGAGGGCCATGCTGCCGGCGAAGAGCATGCCCGAGGCGGCGTCGTGGTGGAGGCCGCGGTCGGTCGGCATCAACGGCAGCAGCAGCGCCACCGCGACAGCGACCACCGAGGCGACCGGCAGCAGCGGCAACCCGCCGACCGCAGCCAGCCCCAACCCGGCCAGCGAGGCATGGGCCACCCCGACGGTGAGGAAGGAGAGGCGGTGGGCCAGCACCATCACCGAGACGGTGGAGGCGACCAGCGCGATCAAGAGCGCCGGCCACAGCGCCGCCATCATCACCTCGCTGGAGAAGAAGTCGCCGATCACCCGCCGACCCCTGCCGCCCCCTCGCCCGCCTCATGGCAGCCGATGCAGCGATGGTCGTGGGCCACCACATGCATGTGTTCGCCGTACATCTCCTGCCATACCGTCGGCGGCACCTGCTCGCCGCGCATGGCGTGGTGGTGGATGCGCCGGTTGAGGCAGGCGACCGAATCGACGAAGCTGCTGATCGCCGCGATGTCGTGTTCGACCATCACCACCGTCTTGCCCGCTTCGTCGCAAAGAGAACGCAGCAGGCGGTAGAGCTGCTCCTGCGCCGGGGTGTCGAGCGCGGCGGAGGGCTCGTCGAGCAGCAGCACCCGCGGGTCGCGCAGCAGCGCCCGCGCCAGCCGCACCCGCTGGCGCTGACCACCGGAGAGGAAGCGGTAGTCGCGCCGCGCAAACCCCTCCAGCCCGACACGGGCCAATGCTGCGGCGATCGCCCCGCCGGCCGACGCACGGCGCCACCAGGGTCGGCTGTGGTCGGGATGGCCCATGGCCACCACCTCCTCGACGGTGATCGGCAGCGTCGGCCGGTGCTCCTGCAACTGATGGACGAAGGCGACCCGGCGCAGAATGCGCCGGCGGTGGGCGGCATCCATCGGCAGGCCGAAGAAGCGGATGGCGCCGCAGGCGGGGGTGAGCGCGCCGATCAACAGCCGCATCAGCGTGCTCTTGCCGGCGCCGTTGGGTCCGACGATCCCCATGAAATGGCCTGCGGGCAGCGCAAAGGAGATCGCCTCCAGCACCGGCGCCGCCGCCGGGCCGAAGCCGAGATCGACCACCTCCAGCACGGGGGTGGCCGAATCGCCGCCGGCTAGCGCGGCCAACGGCTCTGGTTGTCGGCCATCAGGCGATCGAGCGGCAGGCCGCAACGGCCGAGCGCGTTGAGCCGCACCACCCGGGCATCTTGCACCCGCGCCCGCAGCCAGTCGATCATGCGGTTGCCGTGGCTCTCCTCGACCAGCAGCAGCGGCGGATCGGAGCCACGCAGCAGCCGCAACGCCCGCTCGAGCCGACGGGGTCCGGCACCCTCCCCGTGGTGGGAGGGCTCGAGCACCGCCCGCACCGCCACGCCGAAGTGGCGCATCAGCGCCCGCCACGCCGGATGCTGCATGATCACGCCGCGTTCGCGCCAGGGAGCCAGCAACCGACGCCACCCCGCCTCCAGCGCATCCAGCCGGGCGGAGGCCCGGGCCAGGCGCGCATCGCGCTCCGCTGCGGGCAGCAACCCGCGCCGCACCAGCGCATCGGCCAGCGCCGGCAGCCGCCGGCGGACCCACGCCGGCACCAGCCAGGCGTGGTGACGATCGGGCCAGAGATCGAGCACCGTGCCGGCGCGCGGCGCCAGGCCCCGCCAGCCGCCGTCATCTCCGCTGCTGCGCAACAGCAGCCGGGCACGGCGCAACGCCGCCGCCTGTCTGGGGGTGATGCGCATCAGATGGGGATCGGCGCTCGCCCCCAGCAGACAGTCCGGGGCCAACTCCGGATCGAGCAGCCGGACCATCCCGGCCAGCGGCGGCAGGGTGGCGACCACCGACGGTGCGGCCATCATCACAGTCGGGCGGAGCATCCAGCCGAGCAGCAGCATGGCGGAGCAGGAGAGCAGACGGACCGTCATGGGGCGCAACGCTATCCGGTCACGCCGGTTTGGCGATCGCCTCCTTGCCGGCACCATTCACGCCATGGCAGCACACCATGCACCCCGCCTGCCCCAGGCCCGCCGCTGGCTGGAGCAGGCCGGCGCAACACTCGATCCCCACCTGCCGATCGCCGTCGCCCTCTCCGGCGGCGCCGACTCCACCGCCCTGCTGCTGGCGCTGGCCGAACGGCATCCCCGCATCGAGGCGTGGCACGTCGACCATGGCTGGCACGCCGACTCCGCCGCCCAGGCGGCGTGGCTGGCCCGTCGCTGCCGGCGCTGGGGCATCCCGCTGCGCACGGTGCGGCTCTGCTCCCTCCCCCCGACCAACCGGGAGGCGGCGGCGCGTCAGGCGCGCTATGCCGCCTTCGCCGGGATGGCCGCGCAATCCGGCATCGACCGGCTGGCGCTGGCCCACCAGCGCGACGATCAGGCGGAGACGGTCTGCCTGCGGCTGCTGCAGGGCGCAGGTGTGCGCGGCTGCACGGCGATGCGCCCGGTCCGCCGGCGCGACGGGCTGATCCTGCTGCGCCCGCTGCTTGCGCAACCCGCCGCCGAGCTGCGCCGGGCATTGCGCGCGCGCGCCATCGACTGGCTGGAGGACCCCTCCAACCACGACCTCACCCTGCGGCGCAACCGCATCCGCCACCGCCTTTTCCCGGCCATCGACCGGGCGACAGAACCGGGGTATGCGACCGCGCTCTTCCTGCGCTGGCAGCGGCAGGCGGCGCGGCTGCAGCGGGCCATCGAGCGACAGGCGGAGGCGATTCCCCTGCGGCGGGAGCCCGACGGCGCATCGGTCTCGTGGCGGCAATGGCGCGCTGCCGCGCGCCCGATCCGCGCCGCCGTGCTGCAACGGCTGGCGCAGGCCGTCTGCGGCGCCGGGGTCTGCCTGGGCCGGCGCCACATCCGACAGATCGAGGCGTGGCGGGCAGAGGGCGGACGCGGCGGGCTCGACCTGTCGCGCAGCCGGCTGATCCATGCCGGCGACCGGCTGATCCTGCGCCTCAAGGGCGGGATGGAGGCAACTCGTTGAAAAACTTCGGATTCACAAAATGCGCTTGCATTCACACCGGCGGCGGCTACCGTTCCCGCCGCCTCATTGCCGACTCGGGGCGGGCTCCTCCGTGGATCGGAGCGCCCACCCAATCCCATCGACAGGAACGTGACCCGACCATGACCCCCCCCTCCACCCGCTACGCGCTGCTCAGCGTCTCCGACAAGCGCGGCATCGAATCCTTCGCCCGCGGCTTGATCGCGCGCGGCTATGCGCTGCTCTCCACCGGCGGCACCGCGCGGCTGCTGCGCGAGGCCGGTATCGCGGTGCGCGAGGTGGCCGACTACACCGGCTTCCCCGAGATGATGGAGGGGCGGATCAAAACCCTCCACCCCAAGGTGCACGGCGGCATCCTCGCCCGGCGCGACCGCGACGACGACACCGCCGCCATGGCCGAGCACGGCATCGCCGACATCGCACTGGTCTGCGTCAACCTCTACCCCTTCCGCCGCACCGTCGCCCGCCCCGGATGCTCGTTGGAGGAGGCGATCGAAAACATCGACATCGGCGGCCCCTGCATGGTCCGCGCCGCAGCCAAGAACCACCGCTTCGTCACCGTGGTGGTCGATCCCGACGACTATGAGGAGGTACTGCAGGCGATGGACCGCGGCGCCCTGGACGAGGCCCGGCGCCGCGCACTCGCCGTCAAGGCCTTCGCCCACACCGCCAGCTACGACGGCGCCATCGCCAACCACCTCTCGGCACTCGATGGCGACGGCGCAACGCGCGATTTCCCCGACATCCTCACCCGCCAGTTCCTCAGAACCGCCCATGCGCTGCGCTACGGCGAGAACCCGCATCAGGCCGGCGCCTTCTATGCCGACCCAGAGGACGATGCGGCGGGCGTCGGCATCGCCGACTGCGCATTGTTGCAGGGCAAGTCGCTCTCCTACAACAACATCGCCGACGCCGACGCCGCCTTCGCGCTGGCACGCGACTTCGACCGGCCGGCGGTGGTGATCGTCAAACACGCCAACCCCTGCGGCGTGGCGCTCGGCGCCGATCAGGCGGGGGCCTACGCCCGCGCCCGCGCCGCCGACCCGGTCTCCGCCTTCGGCGGCATCGCCGCCTTCAATCGACAGCTCACCGAGGCCACGGCGAGGCTGATCGCGGAGACCTTCATGGAGGTGGTGATCGCGCCGGGCTTCACCGACGGCGCCCGCGCCGTGCTGGCCGACAAGAAGCGGCTGCGCCTGCTGTCGGCCCCCTCGGCCGAGCCGGTGGGCGGTGGGCTGGAGTTCAAGCGGGTCCACGGCGGCCTGCTGGTGCAAGAGCGCGACACCCACCGGCTGGAGCGGTCGGGCTGCAAGGTGGTGACCCAACGGGCGCCGACCGAGACGGAGTGGGCCGACATGCTGTTCGCCTGGACGGTGGCCAAACATGTGAAGTCCAACGCCATCGTCTTCGCCAAGGAGGAGGTGACGCTGGGGATCGGCGCGGGCCAGATGAACCGGGTCCAATCCACCCGCATCGCCGCCCGGCAAGGGGGAGAAGCCGCCCGAGGCTCGGCGGTGGCCTCCGACGCCTTCTTCCCCTTCCGCGATGGAATCGACGCGCTGGCCGAGGCCGGCGCCACCGCAGTGATCCAGCCGGGGGGATCGATCCGCGACGAAGAGGTGATCGCCGCCGCCGACGAACACGGCATCGCCATGCTCTTCACCGGGATCCGCCATTTCCGACACTGACGCCGACGGCCCCACCATCCTGGCGGTCGACGCCGCATGGACGCCGGCGGTCTCCTGCCTGCGCCACCGCGGTGCCTGCTACGTCGTCGCCGCCGACGAGGGGCATCCCCATTCCCGGCGGCTGCTGCCGCAGTGGGAGGAGCTGCTGCAACGCGCCGGCCTCGACTGGGCCGACCTCGACGGCTTCGCCCTCGGGATCGGGCCGGGCTCCTTCACCGGCCTGCGCGTGGCCGCCGCGCTGATCAACGGCCTCAACGCTCGCCTCGACAAGCCGGTGGCGGCGATCGACTCGCCGCTCTTGGCGGCGATGCAGTGCGGCCTGAGCGACTGCCGGGTGGTGCTGGACGCGGGCGCCGGCTGCTGCTACCTGGCCTGCTGCCGCGCGGGCGAACTCGACGGGGCGGCGCGGCTGGTCCGCTCTGACCGGCTGGCCGAACTGCTTGACGACGATCGGCCGGTGGTCAGCACGATGGCGCGCCCGGAAGGCGTCGCCGCGCCCTGGCTCCAACCCGATCCGGGCCGCCGCCCCGCCGCGCTGGCCAAGCTGTGTCAACGGCTGGCCTGGCACACCCGCCTCCCACGCCGCCGCTTCCCCCGCTACCTGCAGCCGTCGCAGGCCGAGCGCAACGCCATCGCGACCGGGGCAGCGCCGCGCTGACCCGATCGCAACGGCCGGCCCGCCTCCCATGGAGGTCGAGCGACACCTCCACGGACGGGACGGGTCGCGGTCGGAATCGCTGGATCGTGGCAAACCGCCACAGCGCGCCCCCGCCGACCCACCGCCCCTTGCATCCCCCTCCAAGCCGGATAGGGTTCCCGGCAAGATCGCCTGCAATCCGCCGTCGCAAGCGCTTCGTCCGCGACGCCGGGCCCTCGGCGGCGCGATCCCCCCATGCAGCCCCCGGCTGCGACAGTGATGCCATCGAGAGCACCAACAGAAAACACCATCTGGAAGGAGGAGTGATTCGTATGATCAACCAGACCAAACATCGGGAGTGGGCCGTACCGGCCGTCGGCGCCGCCGCCGTGCTGTCGCTCGGCCTGATCGCCGCCGGCTGCGGCGGCGGTGGCGGTGGCGGTGGCGGCGGCACGACCACCACGACCAGCTCGACCACCATCAGCGGCAACGCCAACCAAGGCCCATTTCAGAAGGGAGCGACGGCCGAGCTCAGGGATCTGAACGGCAACACCGTGGTATCGGGTACGGTGAGTGACAACTATGGTGCCTACTCCCTCACCACGACTTCCACCCAGATCCTGGAAGTCTATGCCGCCGGTGATTTCCTGGACGAGTATACAGGCAACATCGTGCCGAACGGAAAGATCTCCGCGGTGGTGGACGTTGCCAACCTGACCACCGGGAAGAGCATCAATCCCAACGTCGCGACGGAAATCGCGGCCCAGATCGTGAAGAAGAAGGGGACCAACGTCACCTCGGCCGACATCCAGGCCGCCAAGACCCAGGTCGCTCAGGCGCTCGGGCTGAGTTCTACGGCGGACATCGATACCATCAATCCGCTCGATATCTACTCCGGCGGGGCGGATGCCGCCAAAGTTCTGACAGTGTCGACTACGATCGGTGAGGCGTTGAAGACCGGCGCCGCGGCTGATGTCGCCACGGTCATGCAGAAGATGGCCGACGACCTCTATAGCGAGGGGGCGCTGATCGGCACGAACTCCAAGGCGATCGGCCTCGATACCTATGCGCAGGATGTGGCCAGTGCCATAACCGACATCCTGCAGACCGTGAACAGCTACTCCAACGCCACGGTCAGCCCCTACGATGCGGTGCAGCAGGACAACACCCTGCTGACCACGGTCACTACGGCGGCCACCAGCGCGGTCACCGAAGCCACGACCGTGAAGGTGGTGGACGTCTACGGCTTCACCACCGTCTCCGACACCGCGGGGACCAACACCTATACCACCTTCACCGTCGATCAGTACGGCAAGGCAACGGTTGCTTCCGGGGGGGGCACCACTCCGTACAACAACGTGATCGTCTACCTCAAGGCCGGAGCGGGCCAAGACTACTATGTCGAGAACTACAGTGGTGATGTCTACAGCTCGCTCACCCTGGACATCAAGGACGCCAACGGAAAGCGGTCGATCAATGCGACGTTGAGCGATGTCGTGGTAACGGTCTCCGGAACCAAGATCACGGCGGTGACCGTGCCGGCCAACGCAACCCTGACGGTCAACAGCGCGACCGACTCCGCCGGGAACACGGTGACCGTCGGCGCGCTGACCAACGTGGCCGCGGACACGGTGGCCACGGTGGACACCAGCGGTAATGTGGCCGTGGATGTGAGCCAGCTGCTCTCCATCATCCAGAACAAGGCCAACAACACCTCGCTGAACGTGCTGAACACCGCGGGGACGTTCAGCTTCACCATCACGTTCAACGGCATCAATCTGGGGCAGAACGGAACCAAGTTCGGCTCCTCGATCACGGGGTCGATCACGACCCAGTAAGACGCCGCCACTGTGCAGTTGCGAGTGGGGGCCCGACCGGGCCCCCATTTCGTTTGCACCCTTTGTCCAAAACGATGGGTTCTTGCGAACCCCTCTTGAATCCGTGTGCGATGATGCCATGATGGAATCGCAAAACGTCCGTCCGTGGACGTTTTGCTCGGCGGGAATCGAAAAGCGATGTTTTCGATCGCCTTACAAAACAGTCGCCTGCATGCGCAAGCTCCCGTTTTACGCGGCCGTCCTGGCCGCGGATGCCGGCTTCTTCGAAGCCGTCAACCCATAAACAACATGGATGTAACGCCGAAGATCATGCCTGATCGCCTTCTCGTCATCCTTCTTCCGCTGTTCATCCTGTGTGCCGGTCGGCCGACGCAAGCACTGGAACTTCCCCTGACGATCTCCATGCAGCGGCCGATGGTGGCGATGGCCAGGAGTGGAGATCTCGCCGCATGGCTGCAGTACGACGAGTTCAGCCCGCAGTTCGACCTGTTCGACTTCCGCGCCAACACCGGCACCACCTCGACCATCGATCTACACACCACCTGGTTCGGCGGCCTCGCCTGGGGGGTGAGCAAGCGACTGAGGCTGAGCTACCAGTACTCCACCTCCCGCCAGGAGAGCAGCCGCCAGGTGGAGCCGCGTGCACTCCACACCCGCTACACCGGCCACGAGCTGCGGGCGCAATACACGCTCTGGCAGCGCTATCCCCTGATGGCGACCATCGAGGCGGGGTATCGTGCCCACACGAGCGGCACCGAGGCGTTTCACGCCTACTTCGTGGGCACCACGACACAACTCTCCTACGTCTCGATCAACAACCTGCGATACGACGGTAAAACGGGGAACATCAGCACGACGGACGGTAGCCCCTTGGCCACCTTCCAGACCAAGGACCGCGCCTGGCTGGTCGCCGGCCGGCTGCTCTACGAGCCGGCCGACAACCTCAACATCGCCTTCGGTCTGGAGCTGCGCCGGCTGACCGTCGAGGCATCCTTCCTCGTGCCGGCGCTGAACACCCCGGGCGTATTGGCACTGGTGCAGGGCTTCTCCAAGTTCCAGTCGTTCCAGCAGGACATCCCCCAATCCACCCCCTGGCACGAAACCCACATCCTGCTGCAGGCCGCGCTCAACTGGCAGCCGTGGGATCGGCTCACCCTCGGCGCCGATCTGACCCACTACCAGATCCAACGCTCCGGCTACATCCCCAGCCCCAAGCGGCCGGTGCAGTACAACACCGCCGACCAGCTCGACGGCTACATCTTCTGGCGGGCGTTCAAGCACCTCACCCTCTACGGCCACGGCCGCGCCTCCACCCGCTACCTGCTCGGCGATCTTCCGCTGGCCTACAACTCGCGCTCCAACCACCGCTTCGGCAACCCCTACGGCTTTCTCTCCGCCGGAGGCGTGCTCTCGTTCTGATCCGGCCCCGGTCGATCCGACCCGGCCGTACCTCCCTTGACAACCCGCTCCCTCTCCGCTAGAGCTGCACCCTATGGCGCCGGACGATGCCACACCCGCCCGCACGGTCACCGCCCCGCACCTGGCCATCTACCGCTGGTCGTGGCCGATGGCCGCCAGCATCACCCACCGCATCAGCGGGCTGCTGCTCGCCCTCTCCCTCCCCTTCTATCTCCTACTGCTCGCCCTGCTCGGCGGCGGCCCGGCCGACTTCCAGCACGGGCTGGCGCTGCTCCACTCCTTCGGCGGCGGGCTGCTGCTCTGGCTCTCGGGCAGCGCACTCTGCTACCACCTGTGCAACGGCATCCGCTTCCTGCTGCTCGACGCCGGCCTGGGCGAGGAGCGCGCCACCATGATCCGCGTGGCGCGCTGGCCCTTCGTCGCCACCGCCATCGGCGCGCTGCTGCTCGCCGTGGTGCTGCTGTGACCGCCCCGCAGCGCCGTTACCGGCTGGGCACCGCCCACAACGGCCTCTCCGACTGGTACCTGCAGCGCATCTCCGCCGTGCTGCTGGCGCTGCTGCTGCCGGCCGCCTTCCTGCTGCTGCTCTGTGTGCGCGGCGGCGGCTACGACCACGCCTCGCTGTGGAGCCTGCTGCACCACCCGTGGCTGCGCGTGCTCCACTCGCTGCTCGCCGGCGCGCTCATCCTCCACCTCTACACCGGGCTGAAGGTGATCGTCGAGGATTACCTGCACGCCCCCTGCCTGCGGGTGATCGCCTCCGGCGCACTGGCCACCGCCGGATTCGCGTTGCTGGGCTGGTGGCTCGCCGCCGTCTGGCGCTGGACGATGTAGCGCCGTGGCCTACCTCTCCACCGACCGTGTCGAGCACCATTTCCACGATGTGGTGATCATCGGCGCCGGCGGCGCCGGGCTGCGCTGCGCGCTGCAACTGGCCGACGCCGGCCACCGGGTGGCGGTGGTGAGCAAAGTGCTGCCCACCCGCTCACACACCGTCGCCGCCCAGGGGGGAATCAACGCCGCGCTGGGCAACGTGGTCTCCGACCACTGGCTGTGGCACATGTACGACACGGTCAAGGGCTCCGACTACCTGGGCGATCAGGACGCCATCGAATACATGTGCCGCGCCGCGCCGCTGGTGGTGCGCGAGCTGGAGCATCAGGGGGTTCCCTTCTCCCGGCTGGAGAGCGGCCGCATCTACCAGCGCCCCTTCGGCGGCCAGTCCCGGGCCATGGGAGAGGGGGGGCAGGCCGCCCGCACCTGCGCCGCCGCCGATCGCACCGGCCACGCCATCCTCCACACCCTCTACCAGCAGAACCTGCGCGCCGGCACCCACTTCTACGAGGAGTTCTTCGCCCTCGACCTGATCACCGACGGTGACGGCTGCCACGGTGTGATGGCGTGGGAGATCGCCCGCGGCGCCTTCCACCTCTTCCAGAGCAAGGCGCTGGTGCTGGCCACCGGCGGTTGCGGCCGCATCTTCCGCACCACCACCAACGCACACATCAACACCGGTGACGGCGGCGCGCTGGTGCTCGACGCCGGCTACCAGGTGGAGGACATGGAGTTCTTCCAGTTCCACCCCACCGGCATCGCCAACGTCGGACCGCTGATCACCGAGGGGGTGCGCGGTGAAGGGGGCTACCTGCTCAATGCCGACGGAGAGCGCTTCATGGAGCGCTACGCACCCACCGCCAAGGATCTGGCCAGCCGCGATGTCGTCTCCCGGGCCATCGCCCAGGAGATCCGCGAAGGGCGCGGCTGCGGGCCGAACAAGGATTTCGTCTGGCTCAAGCTCGACCACCTCGGCGCGGATCTGATCCGCGAGCGGCTGCCCAACATCCACCAGCTGGCGCTGCGCTTCGCCGCGGTGGACTGCACCCGCGAGCCGATCCCGGTGCAGCCGACCGCCCACTACACCATGGGCGGCATTCCGACCAACCGCTTCGGCGAGGTGGTGGTCAGCCGCGACGGAGGGGGCGAGGAACCGATCCCCGGCCTCTACGCCATCGGCGAGGCGGCCTGTGTCTCGGTCCATGGCGCCAACCGGCTGGGCGGCAACTCGCTGCTCGAGATCGTCGTCTTCGGACGTGCCTGCGGCAACCGGGTGATGAAGTGGCTCAAGCACCACCGCTACCACACCAACCTGCCGCCGGACTGCTGGCAGCCCGGGGTGGAGCGGGTCGAACGCTGGCTCGACCCCGCCCCCGACCGGGACAACGATCCGGAGGCGCTGGCCACCCTGCGCACGCAGATGCAGCAGACCATGCAGACCCACTTCGGCGTCTATCGCGACCGTGGGGGGATGCAGGAGGGGCTGGAACGGCTCGACCAGCTCCACCGCCGGTTGCGTGAGGTGGCCATCCGCGACCGCAACCGCATCTTCAACAGCGCGCTGATCGAGGCGCTGGAGCTGGAAAACCTGATGGCCATGGCACGGGCCACGGCGACGGGTGCCGCAGCCCGCACCGAATCGCGCGGCGCCCACGCCCGCGAGGACTACCCCGAGCGCGACGACCGCAACTGGCTCAAACACACGTTGGTCCGCCTCGACGGCGACGGCGCCATCCGGCTCGACTACAAGCCGGTGCGGATGAAGCCGATGACGGTGGAGAGCTTCCCGCCGAAGAAGCGGGTCTACTGATTGCCATGAGCCGGACAGAGATCATCCAGCTCGACATCTACCGCTACGATCCGGAGGGGGGGCTCGATCCACGGCTGCAGCGCTTCGAGGTGCCCTGCTCCGGGCCGGGGATGAAGCTGCTCGACGCGCTCAACCACATCAAATGGCACATCGACCCGACGCTGACCTACCGCCGCTCCTGCGGCGAGGGGGTGTGCGGCTCCGACGGCATGAACATCAACGGTGTCAACGGTCTGGCCTGCATCACGCCGGTCGCCGGCCTGGCCCGGCCGATCACCCTCCACCCGCTGCCCGGACTGCCGGTGATCCGCGACCTGGTGGTCGACACCCGCCACTTCTTCGAGCAGTACCGTCAGGTCAAGCCGTGGCTGCGCAACGACCACCCCACCCCCGAGCACGAGCGGCTGCAGAGCCCGGAGGAGCGGGCACGGCTCGACGGCAAGTACGAGTGCATCCTCTGCGCCTGCTGCACCACCTCCTGTCCGTCGTGGTGGTGGAACGGCGAGCGCTTCCTCGGACCGGCTGCGCTGCTGCAGGCCGACCGCTGGATCAGCGACAGCCGTGACGAGGCCACCGGTGAACGGCTCGACGCGCTGGAGGACGCCTTCAAACTCTACCGCTGCCACCAGATCATGAACTGCGCCCAGGCATGTCCCAAGGAGCTCAACCCGACCGCGGCGATCAACCACATCAAGCGGGCGCTGCTCACGCGCAAGAGCTGACGCCACCGCAGAGGATCGCCCCCGATCCCGAGACGGCCCTGCGCCGGGCGCGCTACCGGCTGCGGCGTCAGGGAATGATCGAGCTCGACTGCTGGCTGGCACCGCTGGAGCGAGCGCTGGCCGATGAGCCGCGGCTGGTCGGGGCCGTCGAGGCGCTGCTGGCCCACGAACCCGACGCACTGCAGGCGATGATGGAGGGGCGCCGCCCCCTCCCCGAGCCGCTCGCCCGGCTGCTCGACTGAACCGTGCCCGCCATCCGCACACTGCTTGCGCTGCTCGCGCTGATCTTACCCTTCCCCGCGCACTCCGGAGCCGCGGATGCGCCGCCGCGCTCGCGCATCCTGCTGATCGACCCGCCGCTGCTCGATCTCGGCACGGTGGAGGGGCGCACGCCGATCGAGACTATGCTGCTGCTGCGCAACCTGAGCGAGGCGCCCGCCGCCATCGCCCGCCTGTCCAGCTCCTGCGGCTGCACCGAGCTGCGCGCCGAGGCGATGGTGCTCCCCCCCGGCGGCTTCACGCCGCTGCATGTCACCATCGACCCCTTCGCCAAGCAGGGGATGGTGCGCAAGCAGATCACCGCCTACGACAGCGAGGGCGGCGTCGCCCGCGCCACCATCCTGCTGCGGGTGCGCAATCCGGAGCACAGCGGCATGGAGGGGCGATCGATCTTTCAGGGCAAATGCGGCCGCTGCCACGCCCAGCCCGCCGCGGGACTGCGCGCGGGCGCGGCGATCTACCGGGCGGTCTGCTCCATGTGCCATGGCGCGAACGGCAGCGGCGGCTACGCCCCGCCGATCGCCGGCCTGCCTCGCAGTGTGCTGCTGCAGACCCTGCGCCACGGCACCGGCAGCGCGGCCATGCCCCCCTTCGCGCGGTCGCACGGAGGACCGCTGACCGACGGCCAGATCCGCGCGCTGGTCCGCTGGCTCCACCGCAGGCCCGCCCGCACCGCCATCTCCCTTGAGAAGTGACAAGGTACTGCTACCCTTCGCCGCCCCGCGCGGCAGGGGCCTTCGGGCTCCGCAGCCGCGCCGCCGGGTCGGCCGCGCGCCCGGCACCCAGATCCCCAGCGACCGAAGGCGAGGAGCACCATGCGACTACTGGACGAGATCACCCGCGATCAGCTCAGGGACGACATCCCGCCCTTCCGGCCCGGCGACACCGTGCGCGTCAACGTGCGCGTGGTCGACATCAAGGAGGGACGCAAGGGTCCGGAACGCAGGGAGCGGCTGCAGGCCTTCGAAGGGGTGGTGATCGCCCGCCACAACAAGGGGATCTCCAGCAGCTTCACTGTGCGCAAGATCTCCAACGGCGTCGGCGTCGAGCGGGTCTTCCCGCTCCACTCGCCGATGGTGGAGAGCATCAAGGTGGTCCGCCTCGGCCGGGTGCGACGCGCCAAGCTCTACTACCTGCGGGCGCTGCGCGGCAAGGCGGCCCGCATCCGCGAACGGCGCGCCTAGATCGGGGAGACGGGGCGTCATCGGGTTTCCGCGCTCGGGGGGCCGCTTCGGTGGCCCCCCGGCGTTTCCGGGAGGAGCTTCCGGCGAATCGGCGGACGGACGGCGGTTCCCTCGGGGCGGAGGAGCGCCCATCCGCGGCCAGGAGGGCTGCGTGTAACAGGAGCCTGCGCCGGCCGGCGAGCGCCGTTCGTCGGAGCATCGAACGGACCGCGCCCTTCAGGTTCCCGCCCGGGCAAATACGTCCACGGACGGATGGCTTGCGAACGAGAATGAACGACCGGCAACACTTCTTCACGGGAAGGCTGGACGACACCGAGGTGGCGGCGGCGATCGCGCGCGAGCTGTCACGCCAGCAACAGACCCTGGAGCTGATCGCCAGCGAGAACATCGTCTCGCAAGCGGTGCTGCAGACACAGGGCTCGGTGCTGACCAACAAGTACGCCGAGGGCTACCCCGGTCGGCGCTACTACGGCGGCTGCGCGCATGTCGACACCGTCGAGCGTCTGGCCCGGGAGCGGGCATC
The DNA here is from genome assembly GCA_003696765.1 of Zetaproteobacteria bacterium. NCBI lineage: Bacteria > Pseudomonadati > Pseudomonadota > Candidatius Mariprofundia > Zetaproteobacteria bacterium. The sequence continues at coordinate 27,676 of RFFX01000010.1, forward strand.
CGCCCTCTTCGGCGTCCGGCACGCCAATGTCCAGCCCCACTCCGGCTCCCAGGCCAACATGGCGGTCTACATGGCCCTGCTCCAGCCGGGCGACACCATCATGGGGATGGACCTCTCCCACGGCGGCCACCTGACCCACGGCTCGCCGGTCAACTTCTCCGGCCGCCTGTACAACGTGGTGGCCTACGGCGTGCGCGAGGAGGATGAGCGCATCGACTACGACGCCATGGAGCGTCTGGCCCGGGAGCATCGACCGAAGATCATCGTCGGCGGCGCCTCCGCCTACGAGCGCGAGATCGACTTCGCCCGCATGCGGGCCATCGCCGACGAGGTCGGCGCCTGGCTGGTGGTCGACATGGCCCACTACGCCGGCCTGATCGCCGCCGGCCTCTACCCCTCCCCGGCGGGACATGCCCATGTCCTCACCACCACCACCCACAAGACGCTGCGCGGGCCGCGTGGCGGCATGATCCTCACCGACGACGACGATCTGGCCAAAAGGATCGACGCGCGCATCTTCCCCGGCATCCAGGGGGGGCCGCTGATGCATGTCATCGCCGCCAAGGCGGTCGCCTTCGGCGAGGCGCTGCAGCCCTCCTTCCGGGAGGATCAGCGGCGGGTGATCGCCAACGCGCGCGCGCTGGCCTCCACCCTGGCCGAGGGGGGGCTGCGCATCGTCACCGGCGGGACCGACTGCCACATGTTCCGGGTCGATCTGCGGCCGCAGGGGCTGACCGGCAAGGCGGCCGAGGCGGCGCTGGAGCGGGCTGGAATCACCGTCAACAAGAACACCATCCCCTTCGATCCCGAGTCGCCGTTTGTCACCAGCGGCATCCGCATCGGCACGGCGGCGATCACCACCCGCGGCATGGGAACGAAGGAGGCGGAAACGATCGGGGCGATGATCCTGCGCGTCCTGCGGGCACCAGAGGATGAGGCGGTATGTGCGGCCGTCGCCGAGGAGGTACGTGCGCTGACCGACCGCTTTCCGATCTATTCCTGATCGAGGATCGAATCGTAGACCGTCCGACCATGGACGTTTGTCCGGACGGCGGCTGCGGGGGCCGCGAGGCGGTCCAACGGAGGTACCGGCAGGAGACCGGCATCACCGACAACGCCGTATCGGGGCGGCGCAGGGGAGGTCGAACCATGGAGTTCCGTTTCCACGATTCCAGTGACATCGACACCTTCGAGGCGGGGTTGCGCGCCTTCCGCTCGGGGGCGATGTCCGAGGAGCGCTTCACCGCCTTCCGGCTGCAGATGGGGATCTACGGCCAGCGGCAGGAAGGGGTGCAGATGGTGCGCATCAAGCTCCCCGGCGGCTGCCTGACACCGGAGCAGCTCGACGTGATCGGCGACTGCGTGGCCGACTACGCCGGGCGCATGCCCTCCGACGGCAGCCTGAGCACGCCGCCGGCGAAGCTGGCCCATGTCACCACCCGTCAGGATATCCAGACCCACTTCGTCGCGCTCGACGACGTCCCCGCCTTCCTGCGCCGGCTCGACGCCGTCGGACTGACCACCCGCGAGGCGTGCGGCAACACGGTGCGGAACGTCTCGGCCTGTTTCCTCGCCGGCCGCTGCCCTGCGGAGCACTGCGACGCCTCCATTCCGGCACGCCGTTTCGCCGAGTTCTACCTGCGCCATCCGCTGACCCAACAGTTCCCGCGCAAGTTCAAGGTCAACTTCTCCGGCTGCCCCCGCGACTGCGGGTTGGGCGGCATGCACGACATCGGCTTCATCGCCATGGAGCGTGACGGTGCGCACGGATTCCAGGTCTGGGCCGGGGGCGGCCTCTCCACCCAGCCGATGGGGGCGGTGCTGCTGGAGGATTTTATTCCGGCCGGGGAGATGCTGCTGGTCGGCGAGGCGTTGATGCGGATCCACTTCCGCTACTCCGACCGCAAGCGGCGGGCGCGCGCCCGGATGAAGTATGTGGTGCAGAAGCTGGGCCGAGACGGCTTCGTCGAGGAGTACCGCCGGCAGCGGGCGGTGGTGGAGAAGATCCACGCCGGCGACGACGCGCTGGAAGAGGCGGGCTGGCGCACACCGACGGGCGACCTGCCGGAGGACGGCTCCGGCGTGGTCGTCCAGCACGACGGCAGGCGCACCCTGATGATCCACCTCTTCCGCGGCGACATGAGCCCGGCGCAGTGTCACGCGGTGGCCGATGCCGCCCGGGCGGCGGGAAGCGGAGCGCTGCGCACCACCGCCGAACAGGGGATCATGATCTGCGACGTGGAGCCCGAGCGGGTCGACGGTGCGCAGGCCATCCTGCGTCGGGCGGGGCTCGACTGTACCGGTGCTCGTACTATCACCGATGTCGTCGCCTGCCCTGGCACCGAGAGCTGCCGCCTGGGAATCACCGCCAGCCGCGCCTTCGCCGAAGCGATCCGACCGCAGCTGGAGCCGTTCGCCCGCGATCCCGCACTGGCCCGGCTCGCCGTCAAGGCGAGCGGCTGCCAGCACTCCTGCGGCCGCCACCATGTCGCCGACCTCGGCTTCCACGGGTTGGCCAAAAAGATCGACGGCCGCGCCGTCCCCCACTACCAGCTCCACATCGGTGGATCGGGTCGGGCGGGGGAGCCGCTGGCCTTCGCCGCCGATCCGGTGCCGGCCCGGCGCGCGCCGGAGGCGGGGGCGGCGCTGCTTGCCGCCTACCGCGACGAACGCCGGGAGGGGGAGTCGATCCACGACTGGGCCGCACGCATCGGCGCCGACGGGATCCGGGCCATCCTTGCCCCCTTCGCCGGCCGCCCGGGCGAGGAGGTCGAAGGGCTGGTCTACGACTGGAGCGAGAACGAGGCATTCAACACCAGGGGCAACAAGAAGGGGGAGTGCGCCGGTGCCGTGCTGTCGATGACCGACGCCCTCGTCTCCGAGGCGCAGTACGAGCTGCGGATCGCCCGGGCCCACCTCGACGCCATGTTCTGGACCGAGGCCTTCGCCGCGTTGCGCCGCTCGGCCATCTCCACCGCGCGCGCCTTCCTCGTCCCCTTCGGTGAGGCGCCGGAGGAGGACGGCGTGGTCTTCCCGTTGCTGGTCGAGCGGGCGCGGGAGGACGAGGCGGTGCTTCAGGGGCTGCAGGCGGTGCAACGGGCGTGGATGGAGGTCGATCCGTTGGATCCGGCGGCCGGAACGTGCAGGCTGCGCGACGCCCTGAGCGACTGGCTGGCGCTGGCGGAGCGCCGCTTCGCCCCGGTGCCGGAAGAGACGACGGTTCCGAAGGAGACGACAGAAGGGCAGAAGGCCCGACCGACGGCTGTACCGGCGCGCGAGGATGGCGCCGCCCCTGCCGACGGCCCCGACACCGACGAGGGGGAGCCTCCGCTGCTCGACCTGACCGGCGTCGCCTGCCCGATGAACTTCGTCAAGACCAAGATCCGCCTCACCTCCATGCCGCTGGGCAGTCGGTTGCAGGTGATCCTCGACGACGGTGCGCCGATCGAGAACGTGCCGCTGTCGCTGGCCGAGCAGGGGCAGGAGGTGGAGTCCAAAGAACGCATCTCCGAGCGGCAGTGGAAGATCGTGGTACGCAAGGCGGCGGAGTTCTGACCGGCATCGCGATCCGAACGGTGACGCGTCAGGCCGCGATCGTCGGCTTGGCCCTCCCCTTCCTGAGATGACTACCGACCTCCACCCCTTTGCCAACCCCGGGCGCACCAAGCTGGCGCTGGTCAGCCGTGGTGTGGCCCTGCCCGAGCCACTCCCCTCCCCGTCACGCTACATCTCCCAGGCCAACGCCGCCGAATCGGTGATCGACATCCGGCTGCCCAGCGGCCACTTCTGCACCGTACCGGTCGGCCAGCCCTACACCGAGGCGAGCGGCTTCTCGCTCCACGGCGACGAGGAGCGGGGCTTCTTCCTCCACTGCGGCGGAGAGACGGCCCCCATCGAGCTGGTCGCCGTCCCCCACTTCTACCGGCAGACCACCCGCAGCGGGGCCCGCATGGGCTCGATCGCCTCGCTGCACGACCGGCTGCTCATCCTCCATCCGCTGCTCGGTTGCGGTTTCTTCGCCCGCACGGGGCAGGCCTGCGGCTACTGCCAGTACGACTCGATGCTCAACGATGAGACGCCGCCGCTGCGCGATCCGCTGGAGCTGATCGAGGTGGTCCGCGCCGCATTGCGGGAGCGCGACGTGGACACCGTCTACCTCTACAACGGCTTCGCACCGGGCGAGGACGCCGGCCTGCGGCGGCTGGTACCGGTGGTCGCGCTGCTGCGCAAACATCTGGGCCACCGCCAGATCGCGCTGGAGACGGTCGCCCCGCGTGAGCTGACGGTGATCGACGAGCTCTACACCGCCGGGCTCGACATCTTCATCTGCAACCTGGAGGTCCACGACCCGAAGCGCTTCGCCGAGGTCTGCCCCGGCAAGGCGGCGATCGGCGGACAGGAGGCGGTGTGGCGGGCGCTGACCCACGCCGCCACCCGCTTCGCCCCCGGCGCGGTGGTCAGCCATCTGATCGTCGGGCTCGAGCCGCCGGCCTCGACCGTCGACGGCATGAAGCAGCTGATCGACCGGTGTGTGGTGCCGCTGCTCCACCCCTTCCGTCCCCTGCCGGGCACCCCGCTGGCCGACACCCCGATCCCTTCGCTGGACGATGTCGAGGCGCTGCTGCTCGAACAGTACCACCTGCTGGCCGCATCCGGCCTGCCGACCAATCGGTTGCGCGACATGGGCCGGGTGCTCACGCCGATGGAGGCGCGCACCCTGGTGGGGCGCCCGGCCCAGCTGGAGGAGCGGCTCGCCCTCTCCGGCATCGGACGGCGGCTGTCCGGCTGGCGCGACCTGCTCTGGCGCACGCTGTGGAACAGCGCCCGCCAGGCCGCCATGCGCTATGGAGACGACCGGCAGGTGTCGCTGCGCCGGCTGCTGCTGCGCAAGGGAGGAAGCTATCTTGCGCTGCTCGCCTGCACCCTCCTCTTCCTCACCGCGCTGCAACACCCCCCGCCGCCGGGGCTGGACCCGCCGGGATGGCGGGCGCTGTCGGTCTTCGGCCTCTGCCTGCTGCTCTGGGTGACCCAGCTGCTGCCGCTGACCATCACCTCACTGCTCGGGCTGGCCCTGCTGCCGCTGGCCGGCGTGCTGCCGCCGCAGGAGGTCTACAGCCTCTTCGGCAACCCGTCGATCTTCTTCATTCTCGGCGCCTTCATCCTCGCCGCCGGCACGGTGTGCACCGGCCTGTCCGAACATCTGGCGCTGCAGTTTCTCGATCGGGTGGGGCTGGGGCCGCGCCGACTTTTGCTCGCCATGCTGCTGCTGCCGGCGGTGATGGCCTGCGTCATGCCCGAGCATGTGGTGGTGGTGGTCCTGCTGCCCATCGCGCGGGAGGTGGTACGCGGCCTCGGACTGCGCGGCGGCGACCGCTACGCCCAATCGCTCTTCCTGGCCCTGGCCTGGGGGGCGATCATCGGCGGTGTCGCCACCCTGCTCGGCGGCGCGCGCGGGCCGCTGGCACTGGGGCTGCTGCAGGAGACGACCGGCCGCAGCTTCTCCTTCCTGGATTGGAGTCTGGCATCGCTCCCCATCGTGCTGCCGCTTCTGGCGTTGGCCGCGGGGCTGCTGCTGCTGGTCACCCCCTTCGACGGGCTGGATGTCGCCGCCGCACGCGGGCGGATCGACGACCGCCGGCTGGAGGCGGGGGCGCTGGGAGCGGCCGGCTGGGCCATGGGGGTGCTGCTGGCCGCGACGGTGGTGGCGTGGATGGCACTCGGACACGAGGCGGGGCTGGCGGCGATCGCGTTGATCGCCGTGGCGTTGATGTTCGCCCTGCAACTGGTCCACTGGAAGGAGATCGAACCGCTGGTCCATTGGGACGTGCTCTTGATGTACGGCGGCGCGATCGCGCTGGGCAAGGCACTGGTGGTCACCGGCGGCGGCGCATGGCTGGCCCATCAACTGATCCCGCAGGGGGTCTCTTCGCTGCAGCTGCTGCTGGCGCTGGGGGCGGCCACACTGCTGCTCACCGAATGCGTCAGCAACGCGGCGGCGGTGGCCATCCTGTTGCCGGTGGCGTTGCCGCTCGCGCTGGAGCAGGGGATCGATCCGGTGCGCACCGCCCTGGCCATCGGCATCGTCGCCGGCTTCGCCTTCATCCTGCCGATGGGGACCCCGCCCAACGCCATGATCTACGGCACCGGCATGGTCCGCGCCCCGGCGATGATGCGCTACGGCGCGCTGCTTTCTCTCGCCGCGCTGCTCTTCTTCGCGATCGCGCTGCGGCTCTTCTGGAGCTGACCGCACTGCGCCCCATCCGGATGGAGCGCCGGGCCGGATCCACCATCCCGGCATCCCGCTCCGGCCGCAGCCGATGCCGCCCCCTCCTGCAGCCCCACCTCCCGCCAGGCGTCCATCAACGGAAAATAGAGCGCCGCACGCAGCGGCCGCCCGGGTTCCATCCGGGCCAGCGCATCGGCATAGCGCATCAGCTGCGCCCGGTGCCGGCGCACCTCCTCGTCCAGAAAGCGCCCCTGCTCGCCACCCTCATGACTGGCCGTCTTGTAATCCACGATCCAGCGCACGCCATCGGCCACAAAGGCGCGATCGATCACATGCCGGGCCATGCCGCCAGCCTCGCGGGTCACGATTTCCCACTCGCAATGGGCATCCTCATGGCGACCGGAGAGCACCCAGCGTCCGCGTTCGGAGGCCAGAACCATGCGCATGGCCCGAAGCACGCGGCGCAATGCATCCTCCAGCAAATCGCCGCTCATCCCTTCGGCCAGCAACGCCCGCCGGGCGCGACGAGTCAGCTCCGGCCAATCCTCATCGCGCCAGTGCTCGATACCCATGCGCCCCAGCCATTCCAGCAAGGCGTGGACGGCATTGCCCACCGGCGCGGCCGCAACCCCCGCCCAGGCATATTCGGGCGCTGCGGCCGCCTTCGCTTCCGGCAACGGCGACGCCGTCAGGGGACGCGCCACGCGCTCCACCGGCTGCAACGGTTCGTCTCTCTCCGACGCCGCACCGGCTTCGTATTCATGCACGATGGCCCCGAAGGCATCCGGCGACATCAGCGTCAGCGCCATGAACGAGCCCTTCTCGGGCTTGCCTTCCTTCACATGCCCCAAGAGATGCAGCGCGCGTTCGGCCCGGGTGCAGGCCACATAGAACAGACGCCGATCCTCCTGCTCTTCCTTGGCCCGCTCGATGTCCCGAACCAGGCCGTGCATGGCATCCTCTCCGCCTTTTGGCGGGCGTGCCGCCAGCAGCGGCACCGCATCACCACCAACCACCGTCTCGGTGAAAACGAGCAGCGGAGCGTCCCGTCGCTTGGCGCCACGCCCCAATCCGGGCAGGATCACCGTATCCCATTGCAAGCCCTTGGCCCCGTGCATCGTCATCACCTCGATGCCGGCCGCCTCGGGGCGGGCATCCGGCGCCGCATACAACTCCGCCA
>RFFX01000011.1 GCA_003696765.1 Zetaproteobacteria bacterium
CGGCTGGGCAAGGAGGCCCGCTTCGTGCAGGGGATGCGGGTGACCGACCGCGAGACGATGGATGTGGTCGAGATGGTGCTTGCCGGGCTGGTCAACAAGGAGATCGTGGCCAACATCAACCGCGCCGGCGGCCGGGCGGTCGGCCTCTCGGGCAAGGACGGCGGCCTGATCTGCGCCCGCAAGCTGGAGTTTCGCAAGGATGCCCCGGAGATGGCCGCGCCGGAGATCATCGACATCGGCCATGTCGGTACGGTGGAGCGGGTCAACCCCGAGGTGATCCATCTCTTGGAGCGCGACCGCTTCATCCCGGTGATCGCGCCGGTGGGCTACCACAAGGGGGAGGACTGCAGCTACAACATCAACGCCGATCTGGTCGCCGGCGCCATCGCCAAGGCGTTGCGGGCGAGCAAGCTGGTGCTGTTGACCGATGTTCCCGGCGTGCTCGATGACGATGGCGAGCTCGCCTCGCAGCTGACCCGGGCCCAGGCCGAGGCGTGGCGGGATGCCGGTGTGATCTCCGGCGGCATGATCCCCAAGGTGAGCTGCTGTCTCGACGCGGTCGCCGGCGGGGTGGAGCGGGCCCACATCATCGACGGCCGGCAGCCGCACGCCCTGCTGCTCGAGCTCTTCACCGACGCGGGTGTGGGGACGGCCTTCTCGGCCGGATAGGGCGTGGCGGGCAGCGTGCGCTGTTCAATATAGTTTACATCTGATCGGTTCTATGTATGGTTCGCGGTGGTGCGGCGCGAGCTTGCGCGCGCCATCGCGGTCAGGGACGGCCGCGCAAATCCGAGGCCTGCGCAGGCAACCTTCGGATTTGTAAGGCGATCGGCGAGCGCATTCTCCGATCGCCGTCAAGCGACAACTCCACGGACGGACTTGTTGCAGTTTGGCTCCATGCAGGAACTGGCGGAGACCATCCGGGATCTTCGTCTGCGGCAAGGGCTGTCGCAACGGGCGCTGGCCGAGCGGGCGGGGATCAGCGCTGCCGCGCTGTCGCAGCTCGAGGCCGGTCGGGTCTCGCCCTCGGTGGCCACGCTGGAGAAGCTGGCCGACGGTCTGGGCGTCTCGGTCGCCTCCTTCTTTCTGCAGTCGGCGCGGGATTCGGATCTGGAGATCTTCCGGCTGCAGGATCGACCCGCCGTCGCCCTCGATCAGGGCGGGCAGTTCATTCCGCTGACCGCACTGCATCAGCCGGCCGGTTTCGAGCCGATGCTGGTGCGGCTCGATGGCGGTGGCCGTTTCGACGAGGAGCAGTACGGCATCCGCAGTGCGCACGCCTTCGTCTGGGTGCGGCGCGGCCGGGCGCTGCTGGAGTATGCCGGCCGCAGCCACGCGCTGGAGGAGACCCAGTCGGTCTACTACGACGCGCGCAAGCCGCACAACTGGCGCAATCCCTTTCCCGATCCGTGTGAGCTGTTGATGGTTCGTTCGCGATGAGCATGGCGTTGGCTGTGGCGCTGGCCGCCGGGGCTGTGGCTCTGGCCGGGGGGTTGGCTGCGCCGCTGCTGGCCCGCGCGCCTCGCCGGGGCAGGGCGGTGTTGACCGCCACCACGGCCCTGGCGGCTCTGCTGGCGCTGGTCGGCGGTGCGGGCGGCCTGCTTGGTGGCGGCGGGGCGGTAGAGCTGCCGATCGGGCTGCCGTGGATGCCGATGGGGCTGCGGCTCGATGCCCTGGGCGGCTTCTTTTTGCTGGTCATCGGTGCGCTCGGGCTGCCGGTGGCGCTCTACGGCCACGGCTACCTGCGCCATGAGTCGCAGCTTGCGGCGCTGGCCTTCTTTCTGCCGCTGTTTCTGTTCGGCATGATCGGGGTGGTGCTGGCCGACGACGCCTTCACCTTCATGCTCTTCTGGGAGCTGATGAGCCTTGCCTCCTACTTTCTGGTCGTCCACGAGCATCGGCAGCCGGAGAACCGCAAGGCCGGCTTCGTCTATCTGCTGATGGCCCATCTGGCCGGGCTGCTGATCATGGGCGCCTTCGCCGTGCTCTACGCCGCCGCCGGATCGTTCCGCTTCCATGCCATGCACGATGCTGCGCTCTCGCCGTTGTGGGCCTCGCTCGCCTTTCTGCTGGCCGCGCTCGGCTTCGGCACCAAGGCGGGGGTGGTGCCGATGCATGGCTGGCTGCCCGACGCCCACCCGGTGGCGCCGTCCAATGTGTCGGCGCTGATGAGCGGGGTGATGCTCAAGGTGGCGATCTTCGGCTTCATCCGACTGGTGTGGGACTTGATCGGCCCCGACGCCTTCCAGTGGTGGTGGGGGACGCTGGTGCTGGCCGCGGGCTCGGGCTCGGCGGTCGGCGGCGTGTTGATGGCCCTGCAGCAGCACGATCTCAAGCGGCTGCTCGCCTACCACTCGATCGAGAATGTCGGCATCATCCTGATCGGTCTGGGGCTGGGCATGCTGCTCTCCCAGGCGGGGCACACCACGCTGGCCGCGCTCGGGCTGATCGCCGCGCTCTACCACACCATCAACCACGCGCTGTTCAAGGGGCTGCTGTTCATGGGCGCCGGCGCGGTGCTGCATGCCGGCGGCGGTCGCGACATGGAGGCGATGGGCGGCCTGATCCACCGCATGCCGTGGACGGCGCTCTTCTTCCTGGTCGCCTGCATCTCCATCTCCGCGCTGCCGCCGTTCAACGGCTTCGTCTCCGAATGGCTCACCTTCCAGACGGCGCTGATGGCGCCGCAACTGCACGGCGCGCTGCTCACCGCGATGGTGCCGTTCTCGGCGTCGATGCTGGCCCTGGCCGGGGCGCTGGCCGCCGCCTGTTTCGTCAAGGTGTTCGGTGTGGTCTTCCTCGGCCACGCGCGCAGCCCGGAGGTGGCGCAGGCGCGCGAGGTCGATGGCTGGATGCGGCTGGGGATGGCGTTGCCGGCGCTCTCCTGTCTGCTGCTGGGGCTGTTGCCGGCGCTGGTCGTGCCCTTGATCGACCGGGTGCCGCAGGCGCTGCTCGATGCGTCGCTCACCGCCGTCTCCGGCGGCGGCCACTGGCTGTGGCTGGTGCCGGTGGCCCGCGCCCAGGTCTCCTACTCGGCGCCGATCGCGTTGCTGGGCATGGTGGTGCTCGGCGGGCTGGTCTTCTGGCGGCTCCACCCGGCCGGATCGGCGGTGCGGCGGGCGCCGCTGTGGAGCTGCGGCAACCCTCATGTCCACGCGCGCATGCAATACAGCGCCACCAGCTTCTCCCAGCCGCTGCGCCGCATCTTCGCCGGTTTCTACCGGCCGCAGGAGCATGAACACGCCGAGCGCGCGCGCCACGAACTGCTGACCACGCGGGTGCGGTATGTGGTCCATGTCGGGGATCGGGCGGTGCAGCAGCTCTACCGGCCGCTGGCCGACGGCGTGCTGTGGCTGGCCGCGCGCGTGCGCCACGAGCATCAGCGCGGGCTGCACGCCTATCTGGCCTATACCTTCGCCACGGTGCTCTTTCTGCTGGCGGTGTTCGTCTGATGGCTTCCTGCGCTCTTACCATCGAGGCGCGGCGGTGACCTCGCTGACCATGCAGCTGCTGCAGGCGCTGTTGATGGTGCTGCTCGCCCCATTGGCTTCGGGCTTCGTCGCGCTGGTCAAGGCGCGGCTGCAGAACCGTCGCGGCGCCGGATTGCTCCAGCCGTGGCGCGATCTGCGCAAGCTCTTCGCCAAAGAGGTGGTGCTGGCGGAGAACGCCTCGTGGATCTTCCGCGCCGCGCCCTATGTGGTCTTCACCGCCACGGTGATGGCGGCGAGCGTCGTGCCGCCGCTGCTGATCGACACACCGCTGGCCCTGACCGCCGATGTGATCGCGCTGGTCGCGCTGCTCGCCCTGGCCCGCTTCTTCCTCGCCCTGGCCGGGATGGATGTCGGTACCGCGTTCGGCGGCATGGGGGCGAGCCGCGAGATGACCTTCTCCGCGCTGGCCGAGCCGGCGATGCTGATGAGCATCTTCGTCCTCTCGCTCGGGGCGCACAGCACCAACCTGACGGTGATGATCCACCATCTGCTGGTCACGCCGCCGACCATCCAGCCCTCGATCGCCTTCGCGCTGGTGGCGATGGTGATGGTCGCGGTGGCGGAGAGCGGCCGCATCCCGGTGGACAACCCCACCACCCACCTCGAGCTGACCATGATCCACGAGGCGATGCTGCTGGAGTACTCCGGCCGCCATCTGGCGCTGATGGAGTGGGCCGCGCAGGTCAAGCTGCTGCTCTTCGCCACGCTGATCATCGACCTGTTCCTCCCCTGGGGGGTGGAGATCAGCGCCGATGCCGCCGGGTTCGTGCTGGCGCTGGCCTGCTGGCTGGGCAAGCTGGTGGTGCTGCTCGGAGCGCTGGCCCTGCTGGAGACCGGCATGGCCAAGCTGCGCATGTTCGAGGTGCCGCAATACCTCGGCACCGCCTTCGTGCTCGCCTTCCTCGGGCTGATGATCCACTACATGCTGGAGGTGTCGCTGTGACGCCGGTGCAGCCCGACCTCAGCCAGCAGATCATCAACGGCCTGGCCGCGCTCACCCTGCTGATCTCCTACGCGCTGCTCGCCCAGCACCGGCTGCTGTCGGTGTTGCGCTGGTTCGCCGCCCAGGGGGTGCTGCTCGCCTGCACCGCGGCGGTGGTGGCCTTCAGCAGCGGCATGGACGAGCTCTACATCTCGGCGGTGATGACCCTGCTGCTCAAGGGGCTGCTGCTGCCGTGGATGCTGTGGCGGGTGATCCGCCGGCTGCATGTCCATCGTGAGGTCGAGCCGCTGGTCAACAACGGCGTGACCATCGCGCTGGCCGTCGGCATCACCCTCTTCTCCTTCCATGTCATCCGGCCGATCGAGGCGCTCTCCGAGCTGCTGACCCGCAACTCGATGGCCATCGCCACCGCCTGCGTGCTGCTTGGCATGTTGATGATGATCACCCGGCGCAAGGCGATCACCCAGGTGATCGGCTTCCTTTCGGTGGAGAACTCGCTCTTCTTCGCAGCGATCGGCGCCACCAACGGCATGCCGCTGGTGGTGGAGATCGGCGTGGCCTTCGATGTGCTGATCGCGGCGCTGATCCTCGGCCTCTTCTTCTTCCAGATCCGCGACACCTTCGATTCGCTCGAGGTCGATGCGCTCGATGCCTCGCTGATCCGGCGCGAGGAGGAGTCGTGACCATGTTCCTCGCCACGCTGGCGCTGCCGTTTCTCGGCGGGGTGGTGCTGGCCCTGCTGCCCGCACCACGGCTGGCGGCTCGGCTCAACATCCTGACCTCCAGCCTCACCTTCCTCTGCAGCCTGCTGCTGGCAGCCGAGGTGCTGCGCCACGCGCCGATCGACACCCCGGGCGGCTGGTTCCACCTCGATGCCTACAACACCTTTCTGGTGGCGCTGACCGCCTTCGTCGGCATGACCACCACCATCTTCTCCGGCCCCTACATGCGTCACGAGCTGGAGATCGGCCGGGTCACCCCCCGGCGCATGCGGCTCTACCACAGCATGTACCAGCAGTTTCAGTTCGGCATGCTGCTCGGTTTCACCACCAACAACATCGGCGTGCTGTGGGTGTCGCTGGAGCTGGCCACGCTGGCCACGGTGCTGCTGGTCTCGCTCTACCGCACGCCGGAGTCGATCGCCGCGGCGTGGAAATACTTCATCATCTGCGGCATGGGCATCGCGCTGGCCCTGTTCGGCACGGTGCTGATCTTCTTCACCTCGTCGGCGGTGCTCGGCCACGGCAACGCCGCGTTGATGTGGACCGAGCTCTTCGCCCACGCCCACGCGCTCGACCCGACGGTGATGAGTGTGGCCTTCTGTTTCCTGATGGTCGGCTACGGCACCAAGATCGGCCTGGTGCCGATGCACGCCTGGCTGCCCGACGCCCACGGCGAGGGGCCGACGCCGATCTCCGCCGTGCTCTCCGGGCTGCTGCTCAATCTTGCGCTCTACGCGCTGGTGCGCTGCAAGATGCTGGTCGACGGCGCCACCGGCAGCGGCATGGCTGGCCACATGATGATCGGCTTCGGCCTGCTGTCGCTGCTGACCGCGGCGTTGTCGTTGCACAAACAGTCCGACATCAAGCGGATGTTCTCCTTCTCCTCGGTCGAACACATGGGTTTGATGACGCTCGCCTTCGGCATCGGCACCCAGCTCTCCACCTTTGCCGCGCTGTTGCACATGACCGCCCATTCGCTGGTCAAGTCGGGCATCTTCTTCGCCGTCGGCCATGCGGCGCAGGCGATGGGCACCCAGCGCATGGCGCAGATCCGCGGGTTGATCGCCCACCATCCGGGGATCGGCTGGGGGCTGCTCATCGGCACGGCGGCGATCGCCGGCTTCCCGCCGTTCGGTGTTTTTATGAGCGAGTTTCTACTCTTCACCGCCACGCTGGAGCGCTATCCGTGGCTGGTCGCGCCACTGCTGCTCGGTCTGCTGGTGGCCATGGCCGGGCTGTTTCGCTTCGTTCAGCCGATGGTCTTCGGCACGCCGCCGGAGCAGGCGCGCACGGTCCAGCCGGAGATGACGGCTTCGCAAGAAGCCGGCATTCGCGACCAGGACGGTCGCGTAAGACGGGATCTTGCGGATGCAACCGATGGATTTGTAAGGGGATCGAAGACCGCGCGCTTCGATCGCCGTCAAGCAAAAAGTCCACGGACGGACTTTTTGCGATTTGAACCGGATATGGCGCCGGTCTACATCCACTTCGCACTGGCGCTGCTGCTCGGCCTCTCCATTCCGCTGGTGCTCTCCGGCTGGTACCGTCAGGCGGCCGCGCTGATCGTGGGGGTGGGCGCATGACCCTGGCGAGCAACACCTGGCTGGCCGAGCGGTTGGGCGACCACGGCATCCACAACCGCTACCTCGAGGACCACCACCCCGCCCACATGCCCTGTCTGGAGATCCGCCGGCTCGACTGGGCGGCGGCAGCCGGCGAGGCGAAGCGGCTGGGGATGCGGCTGGTGGCGCTGTGGGCGGCCGAGGCAGGCGCGCACGATGTCGATGGCGCCGGGGCACGGGCGCGCTACGGCTACATGGCCTTCGCCCATCCCGAGTATCGCCACGCGCTGTTGCGCACCGAGCTCGATGCCGACCAGCCCGAGCTGCCTTCGATCAGCGACCACTTCATCGCCGCGGTGCGCATGGAGCGTACCATGCAGGATCTCTTCGGTGTGCGCATCGATGGTCTGCCCGATGCCCGCCGCTGGCTCAAGCACGAGTCGTGGCCGGAGCAGGCCTGGCCGCTGCGCCACGATTTCGACGGCAGCACGCCGCTTGCGCCCGATCCGGCGCGGGCGGGGATCGACTACGACTACCTGCCGTGCGACAGCGCCGGCGTCTACGAGATTCCGGTCGGGCCGGTTCATGCCGGCATCATCGAGCCGGGCCATTTCCGCTTTCTCGCCGTCGGCGAGCAGATCCTCAACATGGAGGAGCGGCTGGGCTATGTGCACAAGGGGATCGAGCGGGCGATGGAGGGGCGGACGGCGTCCGAGGGGATTCGGCTGGCCGCCCGCGTCTCCGGCGACGCCACCGTCGCCCACGCCTGGGCCTTTGCACAAGCGTGCGAATACGCCGCCGGCATCGCCCCGCCGCCGCGCGCCTCGTTCCTGCGCGGGGTGCTGTGCGAACGCGAGCGGATGGCCAACCACATCGGAGATATCGGCGCCATCTGCAACGACGCCGCCTTCGCCTTCATGCACATGCAGATGAGCCGGCTGCGCGAGCAGATGGCCCGGCTGCACCACGATCTCTTCGGCCACCGGCTGCTGATGGATACGCTCACCGTCGGCGGAGTGGCACGCGACCTCTCCGCCGACGGGGTCAGGCGGCTGGCCGATCAGACGCGGGCGATTGCTGACGAGGTGGAGCATCTGCGCGCCATCTACGCCGATACGCCGTCGATCCAGCAGCGGGTGATCGGCGCCGGGGTGGTCCGTGAGGCGCAGGCGCGCGATCTGGGGCTGCTCGGCTATGTCGGCCGCGCCTCGGGGCACTACCCGGACGAGCGGATCGAAGAGGGCTATCCACCCTACGATGCGGTCGAAGTGCCGGTGCCGGAGGGGCACCTGGGCGATGTCGCCACCCGTGTCTGGGTTCGGTTCGAGGAGATCGCCGCCGCCGCGCGCATGATCATCCAGTGGCTGGAGCGGCTGCCCGACGGGGAGATCCGGCAGCCGTGGCGGCTGCCGGAGGCTGGGGTGTCGGGCTTCGCCGCCATCGAATCGTGGCGGGGCGAGATCGCCGCCTGGGTCCGTTTCGGCGGCGAGGGGCGCATCGATCGCTACTTCGTGCGCGACCCGTCGGTGGTCAACTGGCCGGGGTTGGAGCTGGCCGTGCGCACGGTGCCGGTGCCCGACTTCCCGCTGGTCAACAAGTCGTTCAACTGTTCCTACTCGGGGAACGACCTGTGATCGAGGGGTATGATGGTTTCGCAAGAAACCATCATCGCGGCCAGGATGGCCGCGCAAATCAAGAGCTTGCGTAAGCAAGTGATTGATTTGCAAGGCAAGCGAAAATCGCGCTTTTCACTTGCCGTCAAGCAAAAAGTCCACGGATGGATTTTTTGCGAGGTCATTGAAGATGTATAGGATTTTGCGTCAGATCGGTCGCTGCGGGCAGCTGACCGAGCCCTTGCCCCCGTCGGATCGCTTCTCCCTGCTCGGCGAGCGGCTGCAGCAGGAGGTCCGC
>RFFX01000012.1 GCA_003696765.1 Zetaproteobacteria bacterium
CAGCCGCTCCAGCCCGGCCATGATGTGGCCCTCCACCGCCTCGCCCGGCGCCTGCTCGAGCAGCCCCATCAGCTTGACCAGCGCCGCCTCGCTGCTCTGTTGCAGCAGTTGCTGCGCCTCACGGCACTGCTCGGCCAGCACGGCGAGCAGCCGCGCGTCGCTCTGCTTCGGCCAGGTTCCGGGGTCGTCCACCCGCACGGCGCCGGTCGTCGCGGCCTGCTGCGGTTGCGCCGGCGCCTGTTTCGGCGGTGGCGCCGCGGCTTGCTGCGGCTGGGCCGGGGCGTGGGCGGGCTTCGCCGCCGACGGCGCGGGGGAGGTGGTTTTCGCGGTGGTGGGCGCCGCATCCGCCGCGGGCTTCGGTGCAGCCGGCGCCGGCCGGGTGGTGGAGCGTGCTGCGGCCGCCGGTGCATCCTTGGCCTTTGTTGCTGCTGTGGCGGGCGCGGCCGCCGCTCTGGTCGCGGCCGGCTTCTTCGCGCCGGCGGCCGGCTTGCCGGCGGCCTTCTTCCCTCCGGCATGCTGTTCGATCACCCCGCGCCGAATGAAGAGGAGCTGGTCGGTCCGGTGCGGGAGGTCCATCTCCATCGGCAGGGCGCCGGCGAGCAGGTGCATGCGGCTGCCGTCGTAGCTGCGGTTGAGCGGGAAGAGCTCCTCCAGCAGCTGGTAGGGGTCCACCGGCGCATCCTTGGGCCGCTCCGGCATGACGTAGCCGACCAGCGACCAGCCGCGGTGGATCCCTTCGCGGTAGATGTCGCGCCACGACTCGCACGGCCCGGCCAGCAGCTCCCCGGTGCCGGTCATCTCCAGCACCACGGCGTCGGAGAGGAGCAGCTCGATCATCTCGTAGCACTTGAGCTCCTGCACCACCAGCGCGGGGTCGATCGGCTTCCATGCGTGGGTGATCATCTTGCGCGCGATGTAGAGATCGTGGAAGGCGTCGGGCGAGCCGACATCCATCGGGATCAGCGGATAGTCGGCGCCGGCGGCGATCAGTGTGCCGATGTTGGCCTTGGAGCGGGGGAGGATCATCAGCTTGGGCGGTGTCCACCACTTGGTCTTCTCCTTGCGCGCCTGCAACGAGGCGCCGACGCGGTGGAGCCACAGCTCGAGCACCGAATCCTCGCTGTCGCCGCCGCGCCGCTCCTCGGGGTAGAGCATGATCAGCTTGCAGCCGCGCAGCCGCGGGGTGAGGGCGTCGATATCCAGTCCGTCCCATGCATTGACCGAGTAGGTGATCTTGCAGTTGCTGCGGGTGGATGCCTCCTCCACCGCTCCGGCAAGCAGCGCCTGCTTCGCCGCCACGCCGTCGGCATCATCGACGGTGAAGAGATGGAAGGCGATCTTGTGGTGCTTGAGCGCCATCTCGACCAGCATCGCCGGCAGCCCCGGATGCCAGCCGAGGAAGATGATGTTGAGATCCCACACCTCCGGCCAGCTGAAGGTTTTGAGCGGGTTGTGGTGGTCGATCGGTCCGCGGCCGAGCGCCGCCTCCATCGCGCCGACCCAGAGCGACGGTTCGCTGCCGATGCCGATCATGTCGGTCAGGGCGATCTCCTCCTCGGCGCGGAAGAGGTCGGCGGTCAGGATCAGCCGACCCTCCTCGCTGCGGGCGGCGATCAGATTGATCCCTTTGGCGAAACATTCGCTCAGCCACTGGTCGAGCCGCTGCTTCTTCCCCGCGCGGGTGATCAGCGCACCGGCGCCGGCCGGCTCGATCGCCGCCGGCCACGCCACGGCGTAGATGCCGGTCTCGCCGTCGACCGCATCGAGCAGCCGCATGCCGAACTCCGGCATGTAGGAGCAGTGGGTCGCCTGGTAGAGCATGCGGGTCATGATCGAGGCGGAGACCACCACTTCGGCGTCGAGGGTGCCGGTGAAGATCGCCGCCTTGTCCGGCGGCAGCAGCGCGTCGGAGACGATCAGCGTATCGACCCTCGCCTCGCGCGCCAGGTGGTGGGTGTCGACCAGCGCCTGCATCTCCTCCTCCGAGTCGTCGTGGCGGTGGAAGATGACCAGATGCTGCAGGCCGGTGAGGCGGAAACGGCGCACCAGGTTGCGCGCCCCCGGCTCGGCGCGGCGGACGGCCAGCCAGCGGCCGACGGAGCCGGCGTCCGGCAGCGGCTCGCCGTAGAAGAGCCAGACGGCGGCGAAGGTGCGGCGCAGCCGGCCGCAGAGGGTGTCGAAGTTGCGCAGCACCGGCATCGACTGCTCGTTGGCGCCGACCACCAGCAGCTGCTCGCGCGGGGTCATCGGGCTGTTGGCCAGCTCTTCGAGCAGCTTCTGCATGAAGCTTGCGCCGAGGTCGATCATCAGGGCGAAGAAGAAGACCCCGGCCAACAGGATGGCGATGGTCACCCCCACCAGCCATGGGGAGAAGGCGGCCGCCGGCGGCACCCCGGGATCCATCAGCATGCGGAAGACGAAGAGCAGCAGCTGGAAGGGGGCGTAGTCGGCAGGGGTCACCCTGTGGTCGCCGTCGAGGTCCAGCGGCGGATAGAGGTAGAGCACCGAGAGCAGCACGAGGAACATCAGCACCGCCAGCACGCCGAGCAGCATGCCGGCCTCTTTGCGGATCTCCGGCAGGCCGGTTACCTGAATCAGCGCCTGGGCCAGGTTGCGCAGCGGGTTGAGCAGGAGGAGGAAGCGGATCAGCCGCAGCAGCACCCAGAGCGTCGGCAGCCCCGGAACCACGCCGAGCAGGGCGACGCTGGCCGTCAGATCGACCGGGATGAAGAGGATCTCGGCGTAGCGCCGGCGTCCTGCGGGCAGCACGCGGAAGATCGAGACCACGCGCACCCCCAGCTCGATCAGCAGCACCATCCCGGCGTAGAGGCTCAGCTTCTCGGCCATCAGCCCGATGATGGCCAGTATGGTGACGCTCATGCCGAAGGGGAGCGAGTAGATGAAGGTCTCGTGGGTGAACATGCGGAAGACCCGCAACATGCGCAGCAGGTACATGCCGCGCAGCAGCCGGGCCAGCCGCAGGTAGAAGGCCTGCTGCAGCACCTCCACCGGCAGGAAGAGCGCCGAGAAGAGGCTGATGGTGGCGATGCCGTCGAGCAACAGGAAGCCCATCTCGGTCCGGTTCTTCCAGCCGTTCTCCTTGAGCAGCCAGAAGCGCAGCCACCACTCGATGGTGAAGAAGATGACCAGCGGCCAGACGACGAACCAGTATTTGTCGAGGGTGCACAGGGCCAGCGCGATGATGATGGCGACGGCGTAGCGCGGGTGGGAGAAGATGCGCTCGCCCAGCAGCAGCCATTCCCGTCGGCTGTGGCCGCCGGCCAGCCGCGCCGTCAGCCGGCCGAATGCGCCGGTGTGCGGCTTCGGCGCGGGGGGCGTGGTCTGCTCGGGGGTGGAGGAGGGCTCCGGCCCGGCACGCTTGCTCGCGGTTTGGCGTGCGGCCCGGTCGGCGGTGGACGCTTTGTCGGGCTGCACCGGCTTGTCGGATGGCACCGGCTTGTCGGGCTGCGCCGCGGCGGGGGGGCGGTGGGGTGGCTTCACCGGCGACGGTGCCGACGGCGGAGCGGGCCGCGCCTCCGCGCGCAACGGCTCGGGCCGCACTGTCGCGCGCAACGGCTCGGGCACCACCGCACGGATCGCGATCGCGGCGGTGCGCAGCGGCGAGGCGCCGCCCCGGCGGGGGGCATCACCGGCGGCATGCGGCCGCCCTGCTCCTTCGCCCCCTCCCTGCTCCGCCGCTACTTTTTTGCGTTCAGCCCTGCCAGGAACTCATCGACGCGCCGCTGCAGCTCCTGCCCCTTGTCGGTGATGTTGCGCGTCGCCTCCAGCACCTCGGTCACCGCCCGCGTCTCTTCGGCGGCCGCCTCCGAGACCGAGGCGATCGCCTCGGTGGTGCGGTTGGTGGCGTCGGAGGCGTACTGCACGCTCTGGGCGATCTCCTGGGTGGCGGTGTTCTGCTCCTCGGCGGCGGCGGAGATCGCCTGGTTGACCTCGCTCATGCGGGTGATCAGGCCGCTGATGTTGTTGATCGCCTTGGCCACGTCCTGGCTCTGCGCCTGGATGGCGGCGATCTGGCGGGCGATCTGCTCGGTCGCCTTGCCGGTCTGGCTGGCCAGCTCCTTGACCTCGCCGGCCACCACGGCGAAGCCGCGCCCGGCGTCGCCTGCCCGCGCCGCCTCGATCGAGGCGTTGAGCGCCAGCAGGTTGGTCTGTTCGGCGATGTCGGTGATCACCCGGATCACCTCGCCGATCTCCTCCGACGCCTTGGCCAGGCTGGCCACCGTCTTGTTGCTCCGTTCGGCCTGGCTGACCGCGTCGGTCGACATGCCCACCGCCTCACGCACCTGGCGGGTGATCTCGCCGATCGAGGCGGAGAGCTCCTCGGCGGCGGAGGCGACGGTCATCACATTGCCGTTGGCCTCACTGGCCGACTCGTTGACCAGCGCCGCCTGCGAGGCGGTCTCCTCGGCCATCGCCGAGAGGGTGTCGACCACCTGCATGGTCTGCTCGCTGGCCGCGACGATGTCGCCGATCGCGCTGCCCACCTGCTGCTCGAAGTTCAGCGCCACCCGGCGCTCTTCGGTGACGTCGCGCCAGGCGACCATGATCGCATCCCAGTTGCCCTCGACATCGTCGATCGCCTCGGCGGTGAACTCGATCTCGCGGCCGGCGGCGGTGAAGTGCGAGGTCATCGGGAAGTTCTCCTTGCTGGCCAGCAGGCTGCGCTGGTGGGCCGGGTTCTCGTGGAAGAGGTCGATGTTCTTGCCGACCAGTTGCGTCGCCTTGCACGGCAGGAACGACTCGATCGAGGTGAAGAGCCGCTTCGCCGCCGGGTTGATGTAGGTGATGTTGAGCGTGGCGCGCGAGGCGATCATGATGGCGTTGGGGTTCTGCTCCACCACCGCCCGCAGGCGGAAGGTCTCGCGGGCGTCGGCCTGCGAGCGCTTGAGCACCTCGAGCAGGTCGCGCATCACGCCGCGCCCCTCCACCTCCAGCTCGATGAACCTGCCCCGCATCAGCTCGCGCAGCGCGTGGGTCACGCGGTTGAGCGGCGCGGTGATCGAGCGGGCGATGGCCCAGATGAGCACCACCAGAATGACGAAGATGGCGGCAAGCGTCCCCCAGAAGAGCAGGGCGGTATGCTGCGCGATCTGCGCCGCCTCGGCGTGCAGCGCGTCGAGATCGTGGCCGCCGACCTCATCGAGTTTCTCCTGGGCGGCCTCCATCTGCTGCTCGATCGCCTCCATCTGCGCCTTGATCTTGAGCAGGTCGATCCGCGCCTGCTCGAGCGCATCGAAGCCTTGGATGTAGCTGTTCAGCTCGTCGAGGATGGTCGCCTTCTCGCTCGCCGGCAGGGTGGTGTCGGCGGCGAGCAGCCGGCGGAAATGGGCCGACTCGTCGTGCAGCTCCTTCTTGTATTTCTCCTTGCCGCGCAGCAGGAAGTCCTTCTCGTGGCGGCGCAGCATCAGCATCGAGGCGACCAGCGCAGCCGGCGCGTGCACCCGCTCAAGGTGGTGCTCGATGGCGTGGACCTGGTCGCGGAACTTGCCCTGCAGGCCGCTGTTCTCATCGAAGCCGATCTTCTCGCGCAGCGCCTTGGCCGTGCCGAAGCTCAGCCGGTCGTACTTCTCCATCAGGGTTTTCAGCCGGCCGGCGGCGTCGCGCGCCTCGGCGGAGGGAAGCTTCTCGACCAGCGTGGCCAGCGTCTGATCGAGGCCGTCGCTCACCTTCTTCCAGGCGTCGTAGCGCTCGCGTTCACGGTCGAACAGGTAGGCACCCGCCAGACGGAACTCGGCGCGCATGTCGGCCACCGAGCCGTCGGAGATCTCCATCAACTCGCCGGCGGCCTTGAGCCGGGCGGCGATGTCGGCCAAGGTCACCACCGACCACTGGTGGATGGCCGCCGCCCCACCCATACCGAGCGTCACCACCAGCATGATGATCTGCAGTTTGTTGGCGATGGTCAGGTTTTTCATCGTGATGGATCCCCCTCCGGAATGAGAAACGGTGCCGCGCGGCCACGGAACGGCCCGCTGCGGACGCCGCCACGCTAGCGATTCGGTCCGATTTGGCAACCTGTTTGATCGCACTGCCCTTTTTGCCCCCCGGCGGGGTGGGGAGATGGCCGCGGCGGGACGGCCATCGGGCTGCGCGACCCTTGGGGCCCTCGGGGCGGACCAGCCGGCCTACTGGCGGGCCGGCCCACTGGAAGGATGAGGAAATGATCGAATTGCAAACAGCACGTCCGTGGGCTTTTTCGGCTTCACGGGGATCGAAGACACGGATTTCTATCGCCTTACAAAACAGTCGCTTGCATGCGCAAGCTCCCGTTGTGCGCGGTCCTCCTGGCCGCGGATGCCGATCATGGCACCATGGCGTCGTATGTGCAGGTGTGGGCGACCTTCGATCGGGTGCCGTCGTCTCCCGGGCATCGGCCCGGTGGCCCATCCCCCGCCGGCCGGGGCGGTGCGGGGTCGCTCCCCTATCCCCTAAATTGGCGATTGACAGGGCGGCCGCATAGCGCAGCCTGCCGCATGGAGGGCGGCGATGTCGCCCCTCTCCGCCCGCGTTGGCTCATGGGCCGGAACGGGCGAACAACGGTAAGCACTACACTGCGATGGGGGTTGCCCGGATGACGATGTTGCGTATGGTGCTGGCGATCTGTGTGGCGCTGCCGCTGCTCTCCTGCGGTGGTGGCGGCGGAGGCGGTGCCTCGGGCGTGACGCAGGTGACCATCCCCTTCTCCACCGCGCCTGCCGCGGTCGCCGGCGGGGCGTTGACCACCCAGACGCAGAGTACGGTTCCGGCGGCGGTGCAGTCGATGACCGTCACCGCCCTGGCCGGCGCCACCACCCTGGCCACGGCCAGCGCCTCCCGGCCCAACCTGGTGGCCACCATGACCCTGGCCAACGCCACCGGCGTCACCTTCCAGGTGCAGGCCTACGATCTCTACGGCACGCTGATCTACCAGGGGAACTCGGCCCCGATCGATCTGGTCGGCAAGCCGGTGACCGTGCCGGTGACCGAGCAGGTGGTGCTCGGCGGCGTGGCGGCGACCGGCCTGCCCGTGGCCAACGGCACCCTGACCATCACCGATGCGACCGGCAGGAAGCTGACCATGACCACCGATGCCGCCGGCAACTACCGGAAGGTGCTGCCGGTCGATCTGGTCTACCCGCTGTTGCTGGAATACACCCAGCCGGCCACCGGCACGGTGATCGCGTCGATGATGACCCGGTTGGGCAAGGTCCACACCAACACCTTCTCCACCCTGGCGGTGACCCGGGCGCTGGGGGTGGCCTCCTATTCGCAGATCACCAGCGGGTTCACCTCGTTCACCAACACCTACGCCAACGCCGCTACCCCCGCTTCGGCGGTGATCCAGGCGGTGGACGACGAGATGAACCGGGCGGCGCGGCAGGTGATGAGCCAGCTCGGGCTGACCCGCTTCACCAGACTGGGCAGGAGCGACCCGCTGCATGAGCCCAACTTCGTCGCCGACGGCACCGGCCTCGACGGGGTGATGGACTCGGTGCGCATGGAGGAGCGGGATGTCGATGGCGACGGCAAGGGCGATCTGGTGCTGGCCGGGCGCGGTGCCGCCGGCACGCCGATCCTGAGCATGCGATCCTCGAGCGGGCAGATCAGCCGCGAGAACGGTACGCTGGCCCTCTCCGGCGCGGTGGTCGCCGGCGACGATCTGGGCGACGGCGTGCCGCTGACCGAGTCCGACTCGGTGGTGGTGGATTCCACCGGCAAGGCGGGCAAGCTGCGCGCCCCGGTGGCGCCGACCGCGCTCGGGCTGGGCAGCCAGGCGGTCAACCACTTCGTCTCGGCGTTGACCGACGCCTTCGACGGCGCCGGCGTGCTCCTCTCCGACCCCTACAACCAGCAGGTGTTCGATCAGCTGATGGGCGGGCTGCTGGCCGGATTCCAGCAGTTGCAGGCGGCCGGCGGCACGCTGCCGGTCGATGAGGCGGGGATCGAGCAGCTGGGCAGCGCGATCGAGAGCAGCCTGAGCGGCAGTGTGCGCAATGGCGTGATCGACCCCGCCTACAACCTTCAGGGCGTTGTCAGCAACCTGGTCGCCTCGCTGATGCCGGCCACGGGCGGCACCACTTCCGGCGGGACGACCGGTGGCGGAACCACCAGCGGCGGAACGACCGGTACCTCCGGTGGAACCACGTCCGGTAGCAATGCGTCCGGTGGCGGAACGGCCGGTTCGACCGGCGGGAGCACCGGCGGCGGCACGACCACCGGCGGCGGGACGACTGGTGCTTCCGGCGGAACTACCTCCGGTAGCAATACGTCCGGCGGCGGCACGACCACCAGCGGCGGGCAGACGACGGCGGCCACCTACCTGCGCGCATCGCAGCCGCGGGTGCCGGTGGTGCTCACCCCGCCGATCAGCGCCGGCAGCAACGGCGTGGCCACGGTCTCCAGCGATGTGCTGAGCAAGGTCAATCCGATGGTGCCGATGCTGACCAACACCACCATGAGCTATCAGCTGCAGAACCTCGCCGGCGGGGTGTTCGAGGCGGTCTCCATGCTGCCGGGTGGTCAGGAGGGGTGGGCGGTCGGCCACCACGGCCTGATCCAGCACACCACCGACGGCGGCGTCACCTGGACGACGCAGGAAGTCCCCTGGGGGTTGACCGACAGCGCGCTGATCGATGTCTACGCCGTGGATGCCACCCATGTCTGGGCGGTGGGGCGTGCCGATGCGCGGGGCACGCCGCTGGTGCTCTTCTACGACGGCAGCAGCTGGTCCCGGATGTCGATCTTCGGGACATTGGGCCACGGCAAGCCCACCGCTCCGGTGGTCGACCTGGTGATGCTCGATGCCACCACCGGCTATGCGGTGAGTCAGGACGGCAAGGTGCTGGCCACCACCAACGGCATGGCCTGGAGCGTACGCTCCGAGGTGACCAGCCCCTACAGCAGTCTCTCCACCGGGCCCAACAACCCGGCGCCGGTGGCGCTCAACGGCATCGCGGTCGATCCGCGCAATCCGCAGTCGATCTGGGTGGTGGCCGATGAGGGGATCTACCACAGCACCGATGGGGGCTCCACCTGGAGCGGGGAGCTGTCGATGGCCGCCACGGTGCAGGCGATGGGGACGGCCTACCATCTGGCCTGGCCGTTTGGCGGCCGCTCGATCTCGGTCTACGGCAACACCATCGTGGTCGGCGACTGGGGGCCGGATTCGCTCGGCGTCCAGGACAACAGCCCGCAGGGCTACTTCCTCACCGGCTCGGGGCTCCTCTCCAGCCAGGACGGCGGCAACACCTGGAGCTACACCCCGGGGATCGGCACCAACTACCTCCGGCCGCAGATGATCGATGCGCTGCACGGCTTCGCACTCGATGCCGAGTCGCCCGACATCAACCAGATCTTCCAGACCAGCGACGGCGGTCTGACCTGGAATCCGGTGGTCACCGTCGGCGGCCTGCAGTGGGCGATGGGGATCGATTTCCTCGACGCCTACACCGGCTGGGTGGTCGGTGAGAACCAGCTGGTCAGCAAGGTCGACCTCCATCCCGGCGCGGTGGCGACGCGCGATCTGCAGAACCTGGCCGGTCAGGCCTTCGAGGGGGTGTTCATGCTGCCGGGCGGTCAGGAGGGGTGGGCGGTCGGCCACCACGGCCTGATCCAGCACACCACCGACGGTGGCGCCCACTGGACGACGCAGCAGATCCCCGCCGGGCTCTTCGACAGCGTGCTGATCGATGTCTACGCCGTCGACGCCACCCACGTCTGGGCGGCCGGACGCGCCGATCTGCAGGGCACGCCGCTGATGCTCTTCTACAACGGGACGGCGTGGTCGCAGGTGGCGCTGCCCCGCGGGGTGGGCGCGCAGTTGATGGAGGTGGTGATGGTCGATGCCGCCACCGGCTACGCCATCGCCAACAGCGGCGAGCTGCTCAAGTTTGGCAACGGCCAATGGAGTGTTGTCTCGACGGTGAGCAGCCCCTACGGCAACCTGACCGGGGCGGCGACCAGCGGGCCGGTCAACCTCAACGGGCTGGCGGTCGACCCGACCAACACCCAGTCGCTGTGGGTGATCTCCGATCAGGGGATCTACCACAGCAGCGACGGCGGCGTGAACTGGAGCGGGGAGCTGACCGCCGGCCGCTTCAGCATCGCGGGCACCCCCATCAACACCCCCTTTAGCGGGCGGACCATCTCGGTCTACGGCGGGACGGTGGTCGCCGGGGATTGGGGCCCCGGCGTCTTCGGCAACGGCGGTTTCTATGATGCGACGACCAATCAGTGGTTCCAGGGGGGGGCGGGGATCCTCTCCAGCCGGGACGGCGGCGTGAACTGGAACTATCGCTCCGATCTCGGCGGCAACTTCCTCCGGCCGCAGATGGTCTCGCCGACGGTGGGCTTTGCGCTCGATACGGAGGCGCCCGATGTGAACCGCCTTTTCCAGACCAGCGACGGCGGGTTGACCTGGAGCCCGGTCGCCTTCGCCGGCGATGGACAGCGGGCGACCAACCTCCACTTCGTCGACGCCTACACCGGCTGGGTGGTGGGCGAGCACCAGCTGGTCACCCGGATCGATCTCCATACCATCGCGGCGACCTCGCTCGACCAGCAGGTGCTGGCCGGCGGCCTCTTCGAGTCGGTCTCGATGTTGCCGGACGGGCTGGAGGGGTGGGCGGTCGGCCACCGCGGCCTGATCCAGCACACCACCGACGGCGGGGCGAGCTGGACCACGCAGGCGATCCCCGCCGGCCTGTCGAACAGCACATTGATCGATGTCTTCGCGGTCGACCCCCGCCATGTCTGGGCGGTGGGAAGCGCCGAGGCGCAGGATCGGCCGCTGATGCTCTTCTACGACGGGACGGCGTGGTCGCAGGTGACGCTGCCGGCCTCGGTCGGCGGCAAGCTGATGGAGGTGGCGATGGTCGATACCGCCACCGGCTACAGTGTCAGCCGTGATGGCAGCGTGCTCAAGACCGTCGACGGCAGCGGCTGGACGGTGGTCGGTCGGGTGCAGGATTGGTCCGGCATGGTGCTGCCGCTGACCAGTGTTGCGGTGGATCCGCTGGATCGTCGCTCGGTGTGGGTGCTGTCGGACTACGGGGTCTACCACAGCGTGGATGGGGGCGCATCCTGGCGGCCGATCTTCCAGACCCAGGCGAACGGATCGCCGCTGACCATCGACGGCCTGCCCGGCATGCAGTTCTCGGACTTCTTCCAGGGAAGGACGATCTCGGTCTACGGCGACACCATCGTGGTCGGCGACTGGGGGCCGGGTTCGGTCTTCTACTTTGGGTCGTCTACTGCTGCCATGACGGGGGGCGGCATCCTCTCCAGCCGGGACGGCGGCGTCAGTTGGAACTACACCTCGGGGATCGGCAACGGCTTCCTGCGCCCGCAGATGGTCGATGCCCATGTCGGTTTCGCGCTGGATGCCGAGGTGCGGGATGTCAACCAGCTCTACATGACCACCGACGGTGGTGTGACCTGGCAGCCGGTGGCGACCGCCGGTGGGGTGCAGTGGGCGACCAACCTCGATTTCATCGACCCCTACACCGGCTGGGTGGTCGGGGAGAACCGGCTGGTGAGCAAGATCACCCTCTCCCCGGTCGGGGCGAGCTCCGGCCTGCCGATCAAGGTGACGAATGCCAGCGGCAAGACGGGCCGGCTCTACGGGCTGCTCTACAGCAGCGACTGGAGCCGGCTGCTCGAGGTGATGCCGGTCGATGCCACCGGCTCGGTCACCATGCTCGTGCCCGACGGCAGCTTCAACCTGGCGGCGGTGGTCGATACCACCGGATCGGTCGACCGCTACGGGCTGATCGATCAGTCGGTCGATCCGATCGGCGAGTTCGCCGGCAATCCGATCACCGTGGTCGGCGGCTCGGCGAAGGATAGATACGGTGCGGCGGCGGCCAACTCCACCATCACCATCACCGGGCTGAGCAACCGCTACTACTTCCCGATCGGCTCCACCACCATCACCTGGACCGGTAAGGATGCCGCCGGCAACGTGGTGGCCAGCGCCAGCCAGAAGATCGTGGTCGGCGCCACCCGTCAGTCGTGGGATGCGCTGCACACCACCGGCGACACCGCGACGGCCGCG
>RFFX01000013.1 GCA_003696765.1 Zetaproteobacteria bacterium
CGGGGTCGGCGACGGGGGAACATCAGTGCCGCCACCTCGTCGAAGTTGGTGACGAGGTGAAGCGTCAGTCCGTCGCATACCCCCGGCGGCAGTTCGTCGACGTCCACCGCGTTGGCCTTGGGCAGGATCACCGACTTCACCCCCAGCCGTCTGGCCGCCGACAACTTCTCGCGCACGCCGCCGATGGCCAGCACCTCGCCGCTCAGGGTCAGCTCGCCGGTCATGGCGATCGGCTGCGGCGGGCGGCCCAGGGCCAGTGAGAGCAGGGCGGTGGCCAGTGTGATGCCGGCCGACGGGCCATCCTTGGGTACCGCCCCTTCCGGCACGTGGAGGTGGACCCACGCCTTGTCGTAGAAGGAGGCATCCGCGCCGAAACGGGCGAGGTGGCTGGAGACGTAGGAGAAGGCGATCTCCGCCGACTCCTGCATCACCTTGCCCAGCTGTCCGGTCAGCTTGAGGCCGCGCCGGTCCTGATGGATCACCGCCGCCTCCAGCGCCAGGGTGGCGCCGCCCATCGCCGTCCATGCCAGCCCGGTCGCCTGGCCGACGGCCTGACGCAGCGGCTCGCGCTGGTAGCGCGGTTTGCCGACGAAATCGCTCAGGTTGCGCGCTCCGACGTGGATCGGGGCGGTGGCGTCGCCGCGCATCAGTCGGTGCGCCCCTTTGCGCAGCACCTTGTCGATCAACTGCTCCAGCCGCCGGACCCCGGGCTCACGGGCGTAGTACTCCACCAGCCGGCGCAGCGCGCCGTCGGTGAAGTGGATGTCCGCTCTGGTCATGCCGTGGGCCTTCAACCGGCGCGGGATCAGGTGGCGGCGGGCGATGACCACCTTCTCCGGCGCGAGGTAGCCGGGCAGGCGGATCACCTCCGCCCGGTCGCGTAGCGGCGCCGGGATGGTGTCGAGCTGATTGGCGGTGAGCAGGAAGAGCACCCGGGAGAGGTCGACCCGCACATCGAGGTAGTGGTCGAGGAAATCGCTGTTCTGCTCGGGGTCGAGCGCCTCCAGCAGGGCGCTGGCCGGGTCGCCGCGCGCATCGCCGCCGATCTTGTCCACCTCGTCGATCATGATCACCGGATTCTCCACCCCGGTCCGCTTCAACGCCTGGATGAACTTGCCCGGCATGGCGCCGATGTAGGTGCGGCGGTGCCCCTTGATCTCCGCCTCGTCGCGCATACCGCCGACCGAGAAGCGGTAGAAGGGGCGGTTGACCGCTTCGGCGATCGCCTTGCCCAGGCTGGTCTTGCCCACGCCCGGGGCGCCGACGAAGAGCAGGATGGAGCCGCCCAGCTCCTTCTTGCGGGCGCCGACGGCGATGAACTCCAGGATGCGCTCCTTGATGTCGTCCAGCCCGGCGTGGTGGTGGTTGAGCGCCCGCTCCGCCCGGGTGAGGTTGTAGCGCTCCCGCGTCCGCTGCCCCCAAGGAACGGAGAGGAGCCATTCGAGGTAGTTGCGGATCACCGAGTGCTCGGGCATCGACGGCTCGAGCGCCTCCAGCTTCTGCATCTCTTCGTCGAAGACCCGTGCCGCCTCCTCGGTGAGACGCAGCTTCTTCGCCCGGGCGCGCAGTTTGTTGCACAGCTCCTTTTTGGGGTCGCTCTCCAGCCCCAGTTCACGTTTGATCTCGCGCAGCTGCTCCTGCAGGAAGAACCTGCGTTGCTGTTCGGAGATCCGCTGTTCGATGCTGTCGCGGATCTTGTGCTGCACCTTGCTGACGTTGAGTTCGCGGTTGAGCAGGGTCATCACCATCTTCATCCGCGGGAAGATGGGCAGCGTGGCCAGCACCTTCTGCAGCTCGCTCCGGTCGGCGGTGGTCAGGCCGGCTGCGAAGTCGGCCAGCCGGCCCGGGTTGTCCACCGTGAAGCGGGTGGCGAAGAGACGCAGCTCCTCCTCGTAGAGCGGATTGTGCTTGAGCAGCTCCTTGATGGTGTTGATGATCGCCACCGTGTAGGCCCGCAGTTGGATGTTGTCGCTGTAGTCGGTGGCGTGGTGGTACTTGACGCGGGCGAAGATGGTCCCTTCGGGCATGTTGCGCTCGGCAGGCGGGCGCACCCACTCCTCGACCCGGAAACGTTCCAGACACTCGACGACCAGGTGGAGGCCGTGCTCCTCGATCTCGATCGCCTTGACCACGCGCGCCACCACACCGACATCATGCAGGTTGTCGGGAGCGAACTCCCGCTCCTCGTCGACCACCAGGATCAGGCCGACCATGTTGTTGCCGGAGGCGACGAGGGCGCGGATCTGCGCCATCAGCGCCGCGCTCTCGTAGACGAGGGGGACGACCAGGCCGGGGAAGAGCGGGCGGGTGGAGAGGGGCAGGATCTGCAGCAGTTCGGGAAAGTCGGGGCTACTGGGGACCAGCTCCCCCCGCTCCACCTCCACCTCGATGTCCGATTCGGCGCCGTCGCGTGGGGGCTGTTGCTCTTCGTTGCGTGTTTCGTCGTCGGGCGTATGGCTCATGGGGGCGCTTTGTAGAGGTGGGGGGCTTCCGTTTCAAGGTACAGCTCGTGGCGCAATCGCATCCGGTCGTCGTGACTTTCCCCGCCCGCTCCCTACAATGCGCCGCCCCGCGCCGGGCGCGGGCGCCTGCTACGGGCCGACCCGTCAGGTTGCAACGACACCGCGCGGCACGGCGCGCGAAAGGAGTGGAGCAAGGATGAGTGGGAAGAGAGCGGCATTCACCATCGAGGCGGATCTGCGCGATGCGACCGGGCGCAGCGCCGCGCGGCGCCTGCGGCGCGCCGGCAAGGTTCCGGCGGTGGTCTACGGCGGTGGCGGCCCCGAGCTGCCGATCGCCCTGGATGACGTGGCCATGCGCAAGCCGCTGGCCGACGAGAGCTTCTACACCTCGCTGATCGAGCTGCGCATCCGGGGGCGCAAGCGGTCGGAGACGGTGCTGCTCAAGGATGCGCAGTGGCATCCGGTGCGGGAGCATGTGATGCATCTCGATTTCCAGCGGGTGCACGGCTCCGACCGGGTCCATGTCGAGGTTCCGGTCCATCCGCGCAACGCGGAGAAGAGCCCCGGGGTGGTCAAGGGGGGACGGGTCGACCTGGTGCGCCACGTCCTCGAGGTGGTCTGCCGGGCGGATGCGATCCCCGATGCGATCGAGGTCGATTGCGCCGCGCTCGACTGGGGGGATACCGTCCATGTCGACGACCTCGTACTGCCCGCCGGGGTCGAGGTGCCGCACGAGGTGAACTTCACTGTGCTCAACATGGCGGCGCCGAAGGGGGCGGTTGCGGAAGAGGAGCCGGAGACGGACGCGGGCTCCTGAGGCGCGACGCCGTTCCGCGGGCCGGAGCGCATGGCGCGCAAGATGCTGGTAGGGCTGGGGAATCCCGGTGCGCGCTACCGGGATACCCGCCACAACGTCGGCTTCCGCTTTCTCGATCTCCTGGCCCGGGAGCAGGATCTCTACTTTGTTACCGAGAAGGCGTTCAAGGCGGAGATCGCCGATTGGCGGCCGACCCCCGATCTCGATGTGATGCTGGTCAAGCCGCTAAACTTCATGAACAACTCGGGCGAGACTGTGGGCAAGCTGGCGCGCTACTACCGCATCGCCACCGAGGCGATCACCGTGGTCTACGACGATCTGGACATGGACGCCGGCAAGTTGCGGATCAAGAAGGGGGGCGGCCACGGCGGTCACAACGGGCTGCGGTCGCTCAACCTCCATGTGGGCAACGCCTATACCCGGGTGAAGATCGGTATCGGGCGCCCGCCCGACGGTGACGTCACCCGCTGGGTGCTGTCGCCGATGACCCCGATGGAGGAGAAGGACGAAGCGTTGATCTTCTCCTGCCTGCTGCCGGAGATGGTGTCGATCCTCGAGGGGCGGCTGGCCCAGGCTTCCAACCGGATCCACCTGAATCTGCGCGAGCGGATCGTCGGGGAAGGGGGCTGATGGCCCTCTCCATCGGCATCGTCGGGCTGCCCAACGTCGGCAAGTCGACCCTGTTCAACGCCCTCAACGGCGGAGCCGGCGCCGAGGCGGCCAACTATCCCTTCTGTACCATCGATCCCAACGTCGGGGTGGTTCCGGTGCCCGATCCGCGGCTGGCCGAGCTGGCCGCCATCGTCCATCCGCAGCAGATCCGTCCGGCGACGGTCGAGTTCAACGACATCGCCGGGCTGGTCGCCGGGGCGTCGAAGGGGGAAGGGTTGGGCAACCGCTTCCTCGCCCACATCCGGGAGTGCGCGGCCGTCGCCCACGTGGTGCGTTGCTTCGAGGACGACGACGTCAGCCACGTCGCCGCCGCCGTCGATCCGTTGCGGGATATCGCAACGGTCGAGACCGAGCTGATGCTCAAGGATTTGGAGACGGTGGAGCGGGTGCGGGAGCGAGTCGAAAAGCAGGCGAAATCCGGCGACGGCGAGGCGCGCAAGTCGCTGGTCCTGCTGGATCGCGTGCTGGCGGCGCTGGGGGAGGGGCGGCCGGTGCGGCGCCTGTCGCTGGATGAGGAGGAGCGCACGCGGCTGCGCGGGCTCCATCTGCTCACCGCCAAGCCGGTGCTCTATGTGGCCAACGTCTCCGAGGAGGAGCTGGCCGGGGAAGGGGGCGACCATTTGCGCGCGGTGGAGTGCCATGCCGCCGGGGAGGGGGCTGCCGTGGTGGCGGTCAGCGCCGCCATTGAGGCGGAGCTGGCCGGGATGGATGCCGCGGCACGAACGGAGTTTCTCGAGGAACTGGGCCTTTCCGAGCCCGGATTGGATCGCCTCGTCCGCGAGGCCTACCGGCTGCTCGATCTGATCACCTTCTTCACCGCCGGTCCCAAGGAGGTGCGCGCCTGGACCATTCCCCGCGGCGCCACTGCGCCCGAAGCCGCCGGAACGATCCACACCGATTTCGCCCGTGGCTTCATCCGTGCGGAGGTGGTCGCATACGACGATTTCGTCTCCTGCGGTGGGGAGCAGGGGGCGAGGGAGGCGGGGAAGATGCGGCTTGAGGGGAAGTCCTACGTGGTGCAGGAGGGCGACGTGGTTCACTTCCGCTTCAATGTATAGGGAATTGACCGCGTCGCACACAGCCGGTGTTGCGGCCGGTGATGGCCGAGGCTGAAACGGCGGTGCGCGGGATCGACTATCCGGTCATCGCCCTGCTGGCCGGTTGCGATGCCGACACCTTCGATCGGATCGCCGGGGCGCTTGCCGGTCGTCCGGAGGTGGAGCTGATCCATGCCGGCGCGGAGGAGGGGGCCAA
The DNA here is from genome assembly GCA_003696765.1 of Zetaproteobacteria bacterium. Taxonomy (NCBI): domain Bacteria; kingdom Pseudomonadati; phylum Pseudomonadota; class Candidatius Mariprofundia; species Zetaproteobacteria bacterium. The sequence continues at coordinate 5,206 of RFFX01000013.1, forward strand.
CCCGCAGAAGATCGCCGCCCATCGCGGTGTGACGGTGGTGGTGCAGTGGATCGAGGCGGTGCCGGAGGAGGGGAGAGGGCTGCAGCCGATCCGCGACTTCCGGGAGAGTGAGGTCTGCCGCGATCTGCCGGTCGTGGCGTTGCTGCCGCAGGGGGGGGAGATGGAGTTCGGCGCCCCGTTGCGGGCGGGGGCCGATGCGGTGTTGCCGGACTCCGTCGCACCGGAGACGCTGCTGCTGCAGATGCGGGCCTTGGCCCGGGTCTGCTTCGAACGGATCGAGCTCGATTCGCTGCGCCAGGCATTGCGCAAGACACGCAAGCAGCTGCACGAGGCGCGTGCCCGGGCCGATCGTCTGACGGAGCAGGATCCGCTGACCGGGATGTTCACCGCGCAGCGCTTCGCCCTCCTCTACGAGATGGAGTGGCAGCGGGCGATGCGCGAGACCAACCCGATCGCCCTGTTGGCCATCGGGATCGACGATTTCGACGGCTACGCCGCCCGCTTCGGCAGGCAGGTGGCGGACGACTGCCTGCGCCAGGTGGCGCGGGCGATCCTCTCCTGCCTGAACCGGACCACCGACATCGCAGCACGCGACGAAGGGGGCGGGTTCATGGTGCTGTTGCCCAACACGCCGGCGTCGGGGGGGATCAAGGTGGGCTCGGCGATTCTCCAGACGGTGCGGGAGTTGCGGCTGTTGCGTGACGGGACGGAGGAGGGGGGGTGCGTCACCGTCAGCCTCGGGCTGGTCACCACCTCGCCGATGATCCGCCATACCGCACAGATGTTTCGTCTGGCCGCGGCCAAGGCGCTGGCCGACGCCCGGGCGCGCGGGGGCGACCAGCTGGCCAGCGAGGCGATCTAGCCGATGGGGGGCGGGGCGCTTCCCGTCGAGGGGCGGCGGGTCTGCTCCGTCTCAGAGCTCACCGCCGCCATCCAGCGGGTGATCGAGGGCAGTTTCCCCGCGGTGCTGGTGCGGGGGGAGGTGTCGCGGCTCACCCGTCACGCCTCCGGTCACCTCTACTTCACGGTGAAGGATGCGAAGGCGGCGCTCTCCGCCGTTCTCTGGCGCTCCACCGCCGCAAGGCTGCGCCGCCTGCCGGAGGAGGGGGGGGAGTACATCTTCCAGGGGCATCTCTCGGTCTACCCGCCGCGGGGCGGGTATCAGCTGGTGGTGCGCGCTCTGCGTCCGGCCGGCGAGGGGGCGCTGGCGCTGGAGTTCGTCCGGCGCAAGGAGGAGTGGGCGGCGCGTGGCTGGTTCGATGCGGCGCGCAAACGGCCGCTTCCCCCCCTACCGCGCCACATCGGCGTGGTCACCTCGCCGACGGCCGCCGCCTGGCAGGATGTGCGCAAGGTGTTGGCGGTTCGGCCGGCGTGGTTGCGCATCACGCTTGCACCGGCGGTGGTGCAGGGTGCGGAGGCGCCGGAGTCGATCGCCCGTGCCTTGCGCGGATTGGCGGCGGTGGCACCCGATGTGATCCTCCTGGTGCGCGGCGGCGGCAGCATGGAGGATCTCTGGTGTTTCAACGACGAGCGGGTGGTGCGGGCGATCCTCGATGCGCCGGCGCCGGTGATCACCGGCATCGGCCACGAGATCGATCTGACCCTGGCCGATCTGGCCGCCGACCTGCGGGCGGCCACCCCCTCCAACGCTGCGGAGCGCTGCTGTCCCGATAGGGCCGCGCTCGCCGCCCGGGTGGCTGGTCCGGAGCGGCTGCGGCAGTTGGCCTTCGGGGCGGTGGCGTCGGCGCGTGAACGCCTCGCCGGGGTGGAACGGCGCCTGCTGCGGACGGTGCCGCGGGAGCGCGACCGGTGGTGCCACGCGCAGGCCCGCGCCACCCAGGGGGTGATCGCGGCGTACGCCCGGCGGCTGCGGCGGTTGCGGGGGGTACATGACGGGCTGGCCGGCCGGCTGCTCCGGCAGGATCCGCGGCGGCAGCTGCGGCTGCGCCGGCAGCGGTTGCAGCTGGCGCAGTCGCGATTGCAGCAGGTGCCGGTGCGGTTGCGGCGGATGCGCCACCACTACCGTGCCGCGGCGCTGCGCATGCGGCAGCAGGCTCCCCGGCTGGTGGTGCGGCAGGGGCGTCTGCGCGATCTGCAGACGGCGCTCCATCGGCAGGCGATGCGGCGGGTTCACGCCTGCCGGCAGCGCTGGTTGGCGGCCGACCGTACGCTGCGGGCCCTCGACCCGCATCGGGTCCTCGAACGCGGTTATGTGATGGTGCGGAGGGAGGAGGATGGCCGGCTGGTGACGCGTGCGATCGAGGTGGGGAGAGGGGATGCGCTCGGACTGCGTTTCGTCGACGGCTCGCTCTCCGTGGTGGTGCGGTGACGCGGGGGCTCGCCCCATGGGGAGGGGGATGATGGCCTTCGGTGGCGCGGCGGGGCGGGCGGCAGGGTGGCTGCTGCTGTGCTGGCTGTCCGCCCTGGCCACGGTGGGCCGTGCGGCGGAGTGGCAGGCGGTGCAGGGGGGGGTCGTCGCGCTGTCGCATCCCGCGGTGGTGGCCGGGGTGCGCGTCTTCGGCCGTTCGTGGCCGGTACACGCCCGCGCCGGCGGTACGGTCGCCTGGGTGGGGGTCGATCTGGCCCGCAAGCCGGGCGATTACCCGGTGCGCTGGTCGGACGGGAGCACGGAGCGGCTGCGGGTGCGTCAAGGGCGGTTTAGCACGTCGTTCATCGAGGTCCCCCGGTCGATGGCCGAGTTCGATGCGAAGAAGCTGGCGCGGATCCGGCACGATCAGGCGCTGCTGCGCGCGGCCGCCCGCAGGCCGGTGGCGCGCTCCTTCTCCTTCCGTTTCGCCTTCCGGCCGGTGGAGGGGGTCGTCTCCACCCCCTTCGGTGCACGCCGTTTCGTCAACGGCCGGCCGCGCGCCCCCCATTCCGGTATCGATATCGCCGCGCCGCGGGGCACGCCGGTGCGGCTTCCGGCCGACGGCGTGGTGCTGTTGGCGGCGCCGATGTATCTGAGCGGCAATACGGTGGTGGTCGGCCATGGGGAGGGGGTGGTCGAGATCTTCGCCCATCTGGATCGGGTGGCGGTGCATGCCGGGGAGCGGCTGCACCGCGGTGCCTCTGTCGGAACGGTCGGTGCGACCGGTCGGGCGACGGGGCCGCATCTCCACTGGGGGGTGCGTTTCCGTGGTGCGCGGGTGACACCGGATGCGCTGCTTCCCCGCTGAGGTGGAGGAGGGTGGATCGGGTTCACGGTTGACTTTTGTCTCGGCCGCGGCAGGGTCGCGCGCCCTCCGCTGTCACGGCCCGAAGGTGGATCGGCGTACAGCGGGGCTGTTCGGAGAGGTTCCAGAGCGGTCAAATGGGGCAGACTGTAAATCTGCTGGCTATGCCTTCGATGGTTCGAATCCATCCCTCTCCACCAGTCGAGGGTTGTCGGAGCCGGGCGCGGGAGTCGTACCGGCAGTGGGCCGGGCATGGGCCGGCTCCTGCGGCGTCGCGGGTGTAGTTCAATGGCAGAACTCCAGCCTTCCAAGCTGGAAGTGCGGGTTCGATTCCCGCCACCCGCTCCAGTGTTCGGCGCCCTTTTTCGGTCATGCCCCGCCCAGGTAGCTCAGGGGTAGAGCACATCCTTGGTAAGGATGAGGTCGCGGGTTCAATTCCCGCCCTGGGCTCCAGGTCCGGCGGCATGGGCCGCCAGAGTGTGGTGACAATACGGCACGCCGGTCGATGCGGACGGCCGGTACGATTCAACGAAGCAGGGAGAAGGTATACAAGATGTCCAAGGAGAAATTCGAGCGCACGAAACCGCACGTGAACATCGGCACGATCGGTCACGTGGACCACGGGAAGACGACGCTGACGGCGGCGATCACGAAGGTGTTGTCGGAGAAGGGCCAGGCGGACTTCAAGGATTACGGCGACATCGACGGAGCACCGGAGGAGCGCGAACGAGGGATCACGATCGCGACGGCGCACGTGGAGTATGAGACGGAGAATCGTCATTATGCGCATGTGGACTGCCCGGGCCACGCGGACTACGTGAAGAACATGATCACGGGCGCGGCGCAGATGGACGGGGCGATTCTGGTGGTGAGCGCGGCGGACGGTCCGATGCCGCAGACGCGTGAGCACGTGCTGCTGGCGCGTCAGGTGAACGTTCCGCACCTGGTGGTGTTTCTCAACAAGGCGGACATGGTGGACGACGAGGAGTTGATGGAGCTGGTGGAGATGGAGGTGCGCGAGCTGCTCTCCGAGTACGACTTCCCCGGCGACGAGATTCCGGTGATCAAGGGGTCGGCGCTGAAGGCGCTGGAGGGTGACACTTCGGAGATCGGAGCGCCTGCGATCGAGGCGCTGATGAAGGCGGTGGACGAGTCGATTCCGGTGCCGGAGCGTCCGATCGACAAGCCGTTTTTGATGCCGATCGAGGATGTGTTTTCCATTTCGGGTCGGGGCACGGTGGTGACGGGCCGAGTGGAGCAGGGTGTGATCAAGGTCGGCGACGAGGTGGAGATCGTGGGGATCCGCGAGACGGCGAAGACGACCTGCACCGGTGTGGAGATGTTCCGCAAGCTGTTGGACCAGGGTCAGGCCGGAGACAACATCGGCGTTCTGCTGCGTGGGATCAAGCGAGACGAGGTGGAGCGCGGTCAGGTTTTGGCGCAGCCTGGTTCGATCACGCCGCATACGCGGTTCAAGGCGGAGACCTACATTCTGACCAAGGAGGAGGGTGGGCGGCACACGCCGTTTTTCAACGGCTACCGTCCGCAGTTTTACTTTCGGACCACGGACGTGACCGGCTCGGTGACGTTGCCGGAGGGGACGGAGATGGTGATGCCGGGAGACAACGTGAGCATGGAGGTGACGCTCTTGACGCCGATCGCGATGGACAAGGAGCTGCGCTTCGCCATCCGCGAGGGCGGGCGCACCGTCGGTGCCGGCGTGGTCACCGAGATCATCGA
>RFFX01000014.1 GCA_003696765.1 Zetaproteobacteria bacterium
CCAGCCGCAGCCGCCCCCGCCCCTCCGCCAGGGCCAGAAGGGCATCGACCCGCCCGGGCGCCCCTCCCCCGGAGGCGAGGGCGTCGACTTCCATGCGAGGGATCCGCACAGGCATCCGCACCATCCCCGCGGCGGTGGTCAGCTCCAGGTCGATCCTGCTCTCCTCCGCCTCCATCCGGTCGATCCTCCAGGAGAGGCCGGCTGGCATCGGCACCGCCCGCATCCGTCCCCTGCCGGAACGCTTCGCCACGGGCCATCGCCCCCGCCAATGGAACCTCCCACCGCGCAACGCCACCCTGGAAAGGCGCAATCGCCGCCCATCCCCATGCCACGCCAGCCCGACATCGATCCGCTCCAACCGCTGCAGCGCCCCACCCAGCCGCAGCCGCACCTCCCGCAGCGCGAGCTCCCCCTCCACATCCGCACGCTCCGGCGCATCCCACGCCACCCGCCAACGCAACCGGCCGTCCACGGCCGCGGTGCCGGCTTCTTGCCTCCGCACCCTTCCCGCCAGGCGCATCAGGCGCCCTGCATCTAGGCCGTGCACCACCGCCTCGCCCGCCCCGCGGGAGGGATCCACCTCCCCGCTCAGCTCCACCGTGCCTCCGGCGAACCCCGCACGCCACCGTCGCATGCGCCAGAGCGCCCCCCGGCGCAACAGCGAACCGTCCAGCCGTAGGGTCAGCGGACGGGCGAGGCGGCGGTGGCGCAGGATGAACTCCACCCCGGAGAGGTCGATCCGCTCGGGCAGGGCCAGATCCGTCTCCGACCCCGATCCGAGGGCAAACCGCTCCGGCTCCAGCGTCACCCGCCCCCCCTGCAGGACGAGACGGCGGATCCGCACCTCCCCACCCCACAGGGTGTCGGGGTCGACCAGGATGGTCACGCCGCTCCCGGCAAGTTCCACTCCCGCACCGCGCCAATCGACGCCGCGCAGCGCCAACCGGCCGGCTGCGGCATCGAGCTCAACCCGGCGGTAGTGCAGCTGCGGCACGGTGCGCGCGATCAGCGCCGCCGCCACCCGCTCCTGCTCCCGCCAGAGGAGCCCCAAGCCCAGTGCCGCAACCAGCAGCACAACCGACACCGGCCACAACCACCGCCTGCCCATTCCGGCAATCGTGCGGCCTGCGGGTTGGTCGCGCAACCAATCATCTGCTATCCTCGCCCGGTGGCGCCACCACCATCCCGGATCCCCCTCCTCCAACCGTTGCGGGTCGTGCTCCACCCCCTGCGCGATGCCGCACGTGACCTGCTGCCAATTATCGCGGTCATCCTCTTCTTCCAGGTGGTGGTGCTGCATCAGCCGCTCGACCAGCTGCGCGCCATGGTCGAGGGGGGGATCATGGTCCTGGTCGGCCTGGCCCTGTTCGTGCGCGGGCTGGAGATCGGCATGTTCCCCCTGGGCGAGATGATGGCCCGCGCCTTCGCCGAGAAGGGCAGCTCCTTCTGGCTGCTCGCCTTCGCCTTCCTGCTCGGCTTCTGCACCACCATCGCCGAGCCGGCGCTGATCGCGGTCGCCGGCAAGGCGGCGGAGATCGCCGCCGATCAGCGGATGATCGCCCACCACCGGGCGGCGATCGACGGCTATGCCCTCCAGTTGCGGCTGGTGGTGGCACTCTCGGTCGGCTGCGCCATCGTCCTCGGTGTGCTGCGCATCGTGGTCGACTGGCCGATCCACTACTGCATCCTCTCCGGCTACGGCGTGGTGCTGCTGCTGACCATCTTCGCCCCGCCGCAGATCATCGGCATCGCCTACGACGCCGGAGGGGTGACCACCTCGACCATCACCGTGCCGCTGGTGACCGCGCTGGGCATCGGCCTGGCCGCCTCCCTGCACGGGCGCAACCCGCTGATCGACGGCTTCGGCCTGATCGCCTTCGCCTCGTTGCTGCCCATCGCCTTCGTGCTGCTCTTCGGGATCGTCACCGCATGACCTCCGTCATGTTCCATCGGGTACTGCTGGAGACGCTGCGCGACGTCGCGCCGATCCTGCTGCTGCTGGTCGGCTTCCAGCTCTTCGTCCTGCGCCGGCCGATCATCCATCGGTGGCGTGTGATCCGCGGCTTCCTCTACGTCCTGATCGGCCTGACCCTCTTTCTGCTCGGGCTGGAGCAGGCCATCTTCCCGCTCGGGGCGTTGATGGCCGAACAACTGACCGCCGATATCGACCCCGCCACCGCCGGAGCATGGGGCCGCATGGGCCGGGTCTATCTGTTCGCCTTCGCCATCGGGCTGGCCACCACGCTGGCCGAACCGGCACTGGTCGCCGTCTCCATGCGGGCGGAGCGGGTTTCGGGTGGGACGATCTCCGCCTTCGGGCTGCGCCTGGCGGTGGCCTCGGGCGTCGCCGTCGGGGTCGCCATCGGCTGTTTCCGCATCGTCAGCGGTACCCCGTTGTGGATCTACATGCTCAGCGCCTATGCATTGGTGATGCTCCTCACCGTACGCACGCCGCACGCCATCATCCCGCTGGCCTACGACCTCGGCGGTGTCACCACCTCCACCGTCACCGTGCCGCTGCTCGCCGCGCTCGGCATCGGCCTGGCCGAATCGATCCCCGGCCGAAGCCCGCTGATCGACGGCTTCGGCCTGGTGGCGTTTGCCAGCATCTTTCCGATCATTACCGTTCTGCTCTACGCCATCGTCGGCCGCCGGATGCGGTAATATCATCCGGCTGCGCAACACCACGTTTCGGAGGCAACCCATGAGACGAGGATCCCGCCATCACCGCAGCGCCCTGCTGATCGTACTGCCGGGTGCACTGCTGCTGGCATCCTGCGCCACCACCCAGCCACAAACCAAGGCGCAACAGGGAGGGCTCACCGGTGCGGCCATCGGCGCCATCGCCGGCAGCATCATCGGCTATCAGGGCGACCACTCGGGCGGCGCGCTGCGCGGCGCACTGGCAGGCGCGGCCATCGGCGGCGCGCTGGGGGCGGGGGTCGGCGCCTACATGGACAAACAGCAGGCGGAGTTCGAACGGCGCCTGGCCGAGGAGCGGCGGGCACACCGCATCGAGGTGGAGCGGCTGCGCAACGAAAACCTGAAGATCACCATGAACAGCGAAGTCTCCTTCGACTTCGACTCGGCCGAGCTCAAGCCCGCCTTCCGCGCCACGCTCGACAAGGTGGCCGACATCCTCGCCCGCTACCCCCGCACCACCATCCGCATCACCGGCCACACCGACAACATCGGTTCTGCGGCCTACAACCTCGAGCTCTCACGCCGTCGGGCCGAGAGCGTCGCCTGGTACCTGGAGGACCACGGCGTCGATCGGCGGCGCATCCACACCGAGGGGCGGGGCGAATCGCAGCCGCGTGCCGACAACCGCACCGAAGCCGGCCGCCAGCTCAACCGACGCGTCGAGATCCTCATCGCCCCCGACGACTCCTTCCGCAAGGGTTGAGCGCCACCGCCGCCGGAGGCTTCGCATGAGCTATGTCGTCCTCGCCCGCCGCTGGCGCCCGCGCCGCTTCGCCGACCTGGTCGGTCAGCAGGTGGTGGCGCGCACACTGAAGAATGCCATTGCCGACGCCCGCCGCGCCCACGCCTACCTGCTGACCGGCATCCGCGGCGTGGGCAAGACCACCATCGCCCGCATCATGGCGATGGCCGTCAACTGCACCCGGCCGCAGCAGGGCGAGCCCTGCGGCGAGTGCAGCCACTGCCGGGCGATCACCGACGGCTCGGCGCTGGATGTGGTGGAGATGGACGCGGCCAGCCACACCGGTGTCGACGACATCCGCGATCTGATCGCCGCGGTGCGCTATCCGCCGACCTCGATGGCGGCCAAGGTCTACATCATCGACGAGGCGCACATGCTCTCCAACAGCGCCTTCAACGCCCTGCTCAAGACGCTGGAGGAGCCGCCGGAGCACGCCCTCTTCATCCTGGCCACCACCGAGGCCGACCGGCTGCCGGTCACCGTCCGCTCGCGCTGCCAACGCTTCGACCTGGCGCGGCTGTCGGTGGAGGAGATCCGCGCTCATCTGCGGCGGGTGCTCGAGGCCGAGGGGGTGGAGGAGGTTGAGGAGGGGGCGCTCACGCTGCTGGCCCGCGCCGCCGACGGCAGCCTGCGCGACGCGCTCTCGCTGACCGAGAGGGTCGTCGCACTGGAGCGGCGACGGATCGGCCGCGACGTCGTGATCCAGGCGTTGGGGCTGATCGGTGACGACAGTGCCCGCCGGCTGGCCGATCCGGTGCTCGCCGGCGATGCGGAGCAGGCGGTCGCCACCCTGCGCACGCTGGTCCGGCAAGGGGGGACGGCGCGCAAGCTGCTCGAAGCGTTGACCGCCCTCTTCCATCGGATCGCCTGCCTGCAGCTATCCCCGGTGTTGATCGAGGAGGAGTCCGATCCCGAGATGGTTGCATGGCTGCGCCGTCAGGCCGACTGCTGGTCGCCGATGGCCGTCGACACCCGTTACCAGATCGCCCTCCATGGCCTGCAGTCGCTCGACTGGATCGACGAACAGACCGGGGTGGAGATGGTGTTGATACGGTTGGCCCGGCTCAACCTGCTGCAACCGCCCGAGGCGCCCCCTCCCGCCGCCCCACCCTCCGCGCCGCCGGAGCGGAGGGAGGACGGTGAAGGGGAAGGCACGCATGACACCATTTCCCCTGTGGCGGAGCGGGGTGGGGGTAGCGCCCCATCATCTTCCTGCGCCCCCGCCGCCTCACCGACCGACATCGCGTTTCCTGCAGAGGGGGGCGGATGGGCGCGGAGCTGGGCGGAGGCGATCGCCGCCTACCAGCAGGAGCAGCCGGCGCAGGCCGCCGTTCTGGAGCATGTCCGCTGCCGCCGCTTCGACGACCAGGGAGTGGTGCTGCTGCTCAACGAGCTGCAGGAGCGCGCGATCGGCATCACACAACGGCGCCGCTTCCAGGAGTGGCTGGGGCGCACGGTGGAGTGGCGCCGGGACGACGGAAGCGGCGCGGAAATCGAGACGCTGTCGCAAACGCGCAAGCGTCAGGCGGCGGAGGAGCAGACGCGGTTGCGCCGCCAGGCGGAGGAGGATCCACACATCCGGCGGTTGATGGCGGAGCTCGACTGCACGTTGATCGACGTGCTGCCCCCCGGCGCCGCCCCCGCCGAAGAGCAGGCCGATCCCGCTCCGGCGGAGGAACGCTCCCCCTCCACCCGCTAGCATCCGCCGCCACCACCGACGGCAACCGGAGCCCCTCCGGGCCGAAGCGGAGTCGATGATGACCACGGACCACCCCATCCCGACGGGAGCGCGGAACCGATGCACGCCTCCCCCTTTCACCGCCCGAACCCTGCGCCGCTGCAAACGCGAGGGGCGCCCGCTCTGCTGGCTCACCGCCTACGACGCCACCCAAGCGCGTATCGCCGAGGAGGCCGGTGTCGATGTGCTCCTGGTGGGCGATTCGGTCGGCATGGTCAGCCTGGGCTTCTCCTCCACCATCCCGGTGACGCTGGAGATGATCTGCCACCACGCCGCGGCGGTGGTGCGCGGCCGCCGCTCCGCCTGGGTGGTGGCCGACCTCCCCTTCGGCAGTTACCAGCGATCGCCGCAGCAGGCGCTGGAGAGCGCCGTGCGGGTGGTGCAGCATAGCGGCTGCGATGCAGTCAAGCTGGAGGGCGGCGCGGTGATGGTCGAAACCGTCCGCTTCCTGAGCGAGCGGGGCATCGCGGTGGTCGGCCATCTCGGGCTGCTGCCGCAATCGATCGCCCGTATCGGCGGCTACCGGCGGCAGGCGACCGAGGCACAGGAGGCCCGGGCGCTGTTGCACGATGCCCGGGCACTGTGCGAGGCCGGTGCGCTGGCGCTCGTGCTGGAGTCGATCCCCGCAGAACTGGCGGCCCGGGTCACCGGGGAGGTGGCCGTCCCGACCATCGGTATCGGCGCAGGCGGCGGCTGTGACGGCCAGGTGCTGGTCTGGCACGATCTGCTGGGGCTCTCCGATCATCCCCCCCCATTCGCGCCGGCCTATGCCGAAGTCGGGGCGACCGCCCGGCGGGCGATCGCCGACTGGTGCGCCGACGTGCGCGCCCGGCGTTTCCCGTGCGGCTGATCCGAGAGGCCGCTCGGCTGGAGGAGGCGCTTGCGCCGCTGCGGGCGGCAGGCAGGCTGGCCTTCGTCCCGACCATGGGGGCGCTGCACGACGGCCATATGGCGCTGATCGAGGCCGCCCGCCGCCGGGCCGACCGGGTGGTCGTCTCCATCTACGTCAACCCGCGGCAGTTCGGACCCAACGAGGATTTCGACCGCTATCCGCGCATGCTCGATCGGGACCGTGCCCGCTGCGCGGCCGCCGGCGTCGATCTGCTCTTCGCCCCACAGACGCTCTACCCCGACGACGGGCCGAAGGTGACCCTCACCGTCGATCCCGAACTCAGCGGTACCCTCTGCGGAGCCTCCCGGCCGGGCCATTTCGACGGCGTGGCGACCGTGGTGGCCATCCTCTTCCATCTGGTCCGCCCCGATCTGGCCCTCTTCGGCGAGAAGGACTGGCAACAACTACTGATCATCCGCCGGATGTGCGCCGATCTCCACTTCCCCATCCGCATCGAATCGGTGCCCACCGTGCGCGAAGCCGACGGGCTGGCGATGAGCAGCCGCAACCGCAACCTCTCTCCCGCCGGGCGGCGGCTGGCCGCGGAACTCCCGCGGGTACTGTACTGGCTGCAGAATCGGGCGGCCGAGGAGGCTGGCGACTGCCGCGCGTGGGAAGCGGAGGCGGCCGACCGTCTCACGCGGGCGGGAATCGCGGTGGAGTATCTGACCATCCGCGACGGGGCGTCGTTACGCCGGGTGCATCGGATCGACCAGAACAGCCGGCTCTTCGCCGCCGTCAGGATCGACGGCGTGCGGCTGATCGACAACCTTCCACTGCGCCCCGCAGGGGTGGAGAGGGCGTGACGGCCCCATGCGAAGCCGGCATCCGCGACCGGGAGGGTTGCGAACACCGAAGCTTGCGCATGCAAGCAACGGATTTGTGAGGGAATCGAAGAGCGCGCTCTTCCGCCTGCACATAGGGACGACGGCGGGTGAAGGCACATGGACGGCCGCCGCAGGAAATCGGAGCGAACATGAGAACGGAACGCGATTCGATGGGCACGATGGAGGTGCCGGATGAGGCGCTCTACGGCGCGCAGACCGCCCGGGCGCTGGCCAACTTCCCGGTCTCCGGCATCCGTTTCGGCCGCGACTTCATCCGGGCGCTGGGCGAGATCAAGCGGGCGGCGGCACGGATCAACGCCGGCCGGCTCGGGGAGAGCCGCAGCCGGGCGATCGTCACCGCCTGCGACGAGGTGATCGAAGGGGCGCTCGACGACCACTTCGTGCTCGACATCTTCCAGACCGGCTCGGGCACCTCGACCAACATGAACGCCAACGAGGTGATCGCCAACCGGGCGATGCAGCTTGCGCCGGGGTGCGCCGTCCACCCCAACGACCACGTCAACATGGGGCAATCCTCCAACGACGTCATCCCAAGCGCGATCCACATCGCAGCGGCCGAGCTCGCCTTCCACCGGCTGATGCCGGCGCTGGAACGGCTGGAAGAGGCCATCGCCGAGCGCGCCGCCGCCTTCGCCGATGTGGTCAAGATCGGCCGCACCCACCTGATGGACGCCACCCCGATCACCCTGGGGCAGGAGCTCTCCGGCTGGGCGCGGCAGGTGGCGTTGGCCCGGCAGCGGCTGGAGGGGGTCCGCCCCAGAATCTGCGAGCTGGCCCAGGGCGGAACGGCGGTCGGCACCGGGTTGAACAGCACCGAGGGGTTCGGCGCGGCGATCGCCGACGAGCTGGCCGCGCGCTACCGCCTCCCCTTCACCGAAGCGGAGAACCACTTCGAGGCGCAGGCGGCGCAGGATGCCGCCGTCGAGCTCTCCGGCCAGTTGCGCACCATCGCCGCCTCGCTGATGAAGATCGCCAACGATGTCCGGCTGCTCAACGCCGGCCCGCGCTGCGGCATCGGCGAGATCCGGGTGCCGGCGGTCCAGCCCGGATCGTCGATCATGCCGGGCAAGGTCAATCCGGTGATGGCCGAGTCGCTGGCCATGGTCTGCGCCCAGGTGATGGGCAACGACGCCACCATCGGCATCGCCGGCGCATCGGGGCTGCTCGATCTCAATGTCATGCTGCCGGTGATTGCACACAACCTGCTTCAATCCCTGGATATTCTCGCATCCTCCTGCCGGCTGTTCGCCGATCGCTGCATCGCCGGAATGGAGGCGAACCGCGAACGCTGCCGGGAGCAGGTGGAGTGGAGCATGGCGATGGTCACCGCCCTGGCACCGGTAATCGGCTACGACAGCGCCGCCGAACTGGCTAAGGAGGCGGTACGCGAAGGCAAAACGGTGCGCGAGCTCTGCAGGGAGCGCGCAATCCTGCCCGAGGCAGAGCTCGAACGGCTGCTCGACCCGCGGGCCATGCTCCACCCCCGCCGGGAGGAGGGTTGACACGGGGTGGGGCATCTCCCCTATAGTTCGCCGCGTTGTCGTTCGGGGTCGGAATCGGATCTGCAAGGTTACCGGTCGGAGGGTCTGGAGCCTTGTGAGCGGGCGTTCCGACATGACACTCCGGTGCGTCGCGGAACGGGTTGCGATGTGTCGATCTCTTCGTTTCGAAAAAGTTCTGCATGGGGAGGTTCTTTGTATCCATGAACAAGGCTGATTTGATCAATACTGTGGCCGCAGAGGGCGGTTTTTCCCGGGCGGAGGCGGCCAGGGCCGTGGATGAGGTCATCTCGGGCATCACCGGCGCGCTGAGCAGCGGGGATTCGGTTTCGCTGGTCGGCTTCGGCTCCTTCGTCGTCACCGAGCGTGGTGCCCGCACCGCCCGCAACCCGCGCACCGGCGAGCGCATCGAGGTGGGGCCCTCCCGCGGGGTTCGCTTCCGCCCCGGTAAGACCTTGAAAGAGGCCGTCCAGGAGTAGAGGGCAACGCTGTTCCGAGGGTGGCGCGCGCCCCCTGACGGCGATCGCTTCCCGGCCTCCCCCTGCGTGCGGCAGGTCGGTCCATCCTCCGCCGATCCCGCCGTGCCGGCAGCGGGCGCTTAGCTCAGCCGGGAGAGCGACGGCCTTACAAGCCGTAGGTCGCAGGTTCGATCCCTGCAGCGCCCACCATCGTCCTCTCTGTGCGCCGCGGCAGGGCATTTGTCATTTGTGGTCCAGGCAGGAGGCGGACGGCTCGTTCCGGCCACGGATTCGAGCCGCCGCCCCAAGGCCATGATGGTTTCGCAAGAGGCCGTCGTAACAGAACGTGGAGCGGTAGTTCAGTCGGTTAGAATGCCGGCCTGTCACGCCGGAGGTCGCGGGTTCGAGTCCCGTCCGCTCCGCCATACAACATTCCACCAACAATCCGTGAAGCCCGAAACGCCCGGCGCCCGCCCCGCCGGGCGTTTTCGTTCGTTCGTGACGATTTCGCCGACAACGAATATCGTGGCGTTGGCGTGCCGCGATGATGGGTTCTTGGAAACCATCAGTGATGACGACTTCGCAAGAAGCCGGCATCGCGGCCAGGCGGTCGCGCAAATCCGGAGCTTGCGCATGCAACCGACGATTTTGTAAGGGGATCGAAGACCGCGCCCTTCGATTCCCGTCGAGCAAAAAGTCCACGGACGGACTTTTTGTGA
>RFFX01000015.1 GCA_003696765.1 Zetaproteobacteria bacterium
AGCGCGGTCTTCGATCCCCTTACAAATCCATCGGTTGCATGCGCAACCTCCGGATTTGCGCGGCCGTCCGTGGCCGCGATGCCCGACGAAGGGCGAAAGGAGGGCATCTCTCCCTCCATCCTACCGCCCGGCCGGACGGCATGCAACCACCGATGCTAGGCCGACTGCGCCCCACCGGCGGCCGCATCACCGCCGCTTCCACTGGATGCACCCTCCCCGGAGGCCTCCTCCTCCGCCGCCCGCCGGGCGGCATCGGCCTCCTCCTGCCAGGCCGAGAGGGTCATGACCTTCTCGCGCACCGCCATCCGCTCCAGCGCCCAGGCGATGCAGCTCCGTTCGTGCACCAGATCCCGGATCCGCTCCATCTCCCCCTTGTCGCCGCGGATCCTGGCCTCGGCGGCCGGCCGCTCGCTCGCCGGTATCCGGGCCAGACGCCGCTCCAGCTCGGCACGGACCCCCTCCTCGTCGACCTCGATCCCCCCCGCATCGGAGAGGGCGCGGACCACCAGTCCGAACAGCAGATCGTTCCGGGCCCGCTCCCGCATTCCCGCCTTCACCTCGTCGGTGAAGAAATCGCTGCCGATCGGCGTCCCACGCTGCTTCATCCGCTCCCGCGTATCGCGGATCAGCGCCCGCAGCTGCTCCTGCATCAAGGCCTCGGGCAGCGCCACCTTCCGGCCGGCGAGGATCGATGTCGCCACCGCGCTGCGGTTGGCCTCGTAGGCGATCGACTCCGCCTCGAACTCCAACTGGGCCCGCACGCCGGCGCGCAGTTCCGCCGCATCGGCGAAATGGAGCTGCTGCGCCAGCTCATCGACCGACGCCCACGGCTCGGGACGGGCCACCTCATGGACGGTGACGGCGAACTCCGCCTTGCGCCCGGCCAGATGGGGGGCATCGTAGTCGTCGGGGAACTCGACCCGCACGGTCACCTCGTCGCCGGCCCGCGCGCCGATCAGCTGCTCCTCGAACCCGGGGATGAAGCGCCCTTCGCCCACCACCAGGCGGACCTGCTCGGCGCTGCCCCCCTCGAAGGGAACCCCATCGATCGTCCCGACGAAATCGATCACCAGCCGGTCGTCCTCCTGCGCCGCACGCCCGTCGTCGGGGACGAAGTTGGACTGGTTCTTCATCATGCGCTCGACCACCGCCTCGACGTCCGACTCCTCCACCTCGATCCTCAGGCGCTCCACCTCCCTCGCCGCAAGATCCTCCAACGGAATCTCGGGCATGGTGGTCACCTTGAGGGTGAACTCGAACCCCTCCCCCGAAGCCTCCCGATCGGGCAGAATCAGCTCGGGCTGTACTGCGGGCTTCAGCCCGCTCTGATCGAGCACGGCGGCGAAATGGGTGCGGACCAGCTCCTCCACCGCCTGCTGATGGAGGTCGGCGCCGAAGGTGCGGCGCAACACATGGGGCGGCACCCTCCCCGGGCGGAAGCCGGGCAGCCGCACCCGCCGGCGCAACTGCTCCATCTTCTCCTTGTAGACGCGGTCGTACTCCACCTGCGGCAGGCGCGCGCGCACCTCGTGCTCACAAGCCCCGAGCTGCGTTACCTCTGTCTGAATCACGAATCGAACACTCCTTTTCGATGGATCCGATCGTCAAACGTCCGATGGACCTTTTGGCTGTACGGGAATCCGAAGAGCCGCCCTCCATGCTGCGGAGCCGATGCCCCTCCATCCCCATCACGGGGGACGGCCGCCGATCGCTCCACGCCGCCACGTCGCACAACACCCCGTCCCGAACCAGCGGCGCACGCTAGCAGAAGCCCGAAGCGCATGGTACTTACGTACCGCCCTCCCGGCAGAGGGGACGCGCAGCCGCCCGCCTCACCCCGCGGCGATCTGCGCGATCGCCCGCAGCAGCGCCGCGTCGTGCGCCTGCCACGGAAAGCGCTGCTGCGCCTGGTCGCGGATGCGCGTGGCACGCGCCTCATACTCCTCATCCTGCTGCGCGGCCAGCGCCTCGCCCACCGCCCGGGCCAGCGCCTGCGGGGTGGCCGCCTCTGCCAGCCGGTTGTCGTCGAGCTCCGGCACCACCTCGAGGTTGGCGTCCACCGGCGTGGCCACCACCGGCAGACCGAACCCCGCCGCCTCCAGCGTCACCAGCCCGAACCCCTCCAGCGACCGCGTCGGCAGCAGGAAGAGATCGGCCGCCGCCATCCGCATGGCCACCTGCTCCTCGTCGAGATAGCCGCACCATTCGATCTGCTCCTCCACCGCGAGCATCCCCGCCAGATGACGCAGCGGCTGCTGAAGCGGCCCGGCGCCGATCACGCACCAGCGCAGCGCGGGATGGCTGCGCCGCAGGATGGCCGCCGTCTGCACCAACAGATCGACCCCGGTGCGCGGCACCAGATTGCGCAGGGTGACCACCACCGGCCCCTCCCAGCCCAACTGCGCGCGCCACGCCTGGCGCTGCGCCGCGCGCACCCGCCGCGGCAGGCTCACCCCCGCCGGGGCGATCACCACCTGCTCCGGCGCCACACCGACCATTCGGCGCAGCCGCTCGCGGGTGAAGACGCTCAGCGCCAGCACCCGGTCGGCGGTGCGGTAGATCCAGCGCTCCAGCCACAGCATCGCCGCTGCCGCCAACCGCGCCCGCAGCCCTCCGTCGAGTCCGTAGCGGCCGGCATACTCCTCGCAGGCGAGCGAATGGCACACCTGCAGCCGCGGCAGCCGACAGCCGGCGGCAACCAGCGCGGCGGCGACGAAAGGCTGCTCGGCGACCACCAGATCGAAATGGGAGGCACGCAACCGCCACCACGCGCCGGCCGCGCGGCGCAGCTGCATGAATCCGCGCAGCCCACGATCGCCATCGTAGGGCAGCCGGTGCTCGTCGATGCCGCAGGGAAGCGCAATCCGCAGCGGCGCATCGGGATCGGGCTGGCGGGTGAGCAGGGTCACCGTATGGCCCGCCTCGAGCAGCGCCCGCAGATGTGCGTTGAGCATCCGCTCGGCGCCGCCAAGCACCTGTTCGGCCGAGACATCGGCCACCAGCAGCAGGCGCAACCCCTCAGCCACGGCAGCCATGTTGCGAAACCATCATCGCGGCGTTGGCGTGCCGCACAAAACCGAAGCTTGCGAATGCAAGCGAAGGTTTTGTAAGGGAATCGAAGAGCGCGCTCTTCGATCCCCGTCGAGCGAAAGGTCCATGGACTTTTTGCGATTCGATCCCTTCAAAACCGCCACCCCCTCTGTGCCGCCCAGCGATCGAGCAGCAGGATGCCCCACAGGATATCGGCGCGATCCTCCCCGGCTAGATGGCGCCGCCACTCAGAGCGGACGAACGACCGCCGCACCAGCCCGCCCACCGGGTCGCGCCGGGTCAGCTCCTCCACCTGCCCGCGCAGATCGCGCCGCAGCCACAGCTTGACCGGCGCCATGAACCCCTGCTTGGGCCGGTCGATCACCGCCGCCGGCAGCCGACGGCGGGCGGTCGCCCGCAGCAGCAGCTTCAGCCCCTCGCCCCACGGCGCCCCGGCCACCTTGCAGCGGGGCGCAAGCCACAGCGCCTCGGCGATCAGCTCCGGATCGAGAAAGGGCGCGCGCAGCTCCAGCGCGTGGGCCATGCTCATGCGGTCGCCCATGGCCAGCAGGTCGTCGGCCAGGTAGCTGCACTGATCGAAGGCCATCGCCCCATTGACCACCCCCAGCCGCGCGATCAGCCCCTCCAGGCCGCCGGCATCCTCCGCCGCGGAGGGCCAGGGATCCTCCACCGGCTCGATCGTTCGGGTGAAGAGCGCCCCGGGCTCCGCCTCGGTGGCGCGCATCCAGCGGCGGTAGGCGGCAGCGGGGCTGTCGTCGAGCGCGGTGAGAAAGCGGCGCAGCCGACCGCGCAGATTTCGGCTGGAGTCGGAATCGCCCAGCCGCCGTCCCAGCGCGGCCAAAATGCTCCGGCCGGGCAGACGGTGGAGCCGGGCGTGCCACAACAACCCGAGGTAACGCGGATAGCCGCCGAAGAGCTCGTCGCCGCCGACGCCGCTGAGCGCCACGCTGACGAAGCGGCGCGCCTCGCGGCTGATGAGAAAGGTGGGCAGCGCGGCGGCGTTGCCCACCGGCTGATCGAACCCCCCGCGCCATCGCCTCCAACACCTCCTCGGCATCGGGCGCCACCTCCAGCACCCGGTGGTCGGTGCCGAGATGGCGCGCCACCGCCTCGGCGTGGGGGGTCTCGTCGTAGTCGGCGCCGCCGCCGGCAAAGCGGACTGAAAAGGTGTGCAGCCGCCCGCTGCCCTGCCGGGCCAGCGAGGCGGCGATCAGCGAGGAGTCCACCCCGCCGGAGAGGAAGACGCCGAGCGGCTTGTCGGCCAGGGTGCGCAGCGCGAACGCCTGGTCGAGCCGCGCCTCCAGCGCCGCCGGCGTCGGCCGCCGCACCCAGCTCTCCTCCGGCGGTTCCCATTCCCCCGGCCGGTGGTAGCGCCGCAGCGTGATCGCCCCGTCGCCGTCCAGCTCGGCGCAACAGCCGGGGGGCAGCTGCCACACCTCGCGGTAGAGGGTGCGCGGCGCCTCGATGCGCATGGTGGCAAGCAGCTCTCCGACCGCATCGATACGCGGGGTGAGCCGCCAGTCGCCGCGCGCGAAGGCGTCGAGGGTGGAGGCCAGCCCCACCCGCCCCTGCTGGCGGCAGAGAAAGAGCGGCTTCTCGCCGCAGCGGTCGCGGGCGATGGTCAGCCGGCGGCTGCGGGCATCCCACAACAGCAGGGCGAACATGCCGTTGAGCAGGGGAAACATGCCGCAGCCATGGCGCCGGAAGAGATGGGGCAGCACCTCGGTGTCGCTGCGGCCGGTAAAGGCCACCCCCTCCCGCTCCAGCCGGCGGCGCAGCTCGGGGTAGTTGTAGATGCAGCCGTTGAACAGCACGGTGACCCCATCGATGGTCATCGGCTGGCGGCCGGCCGCATCGGCGCCGACGATGGCCAGCCGGTGGTGGATGGCGGAGAGCGGCGGATCGTCGTGGCGGCCGTGATCGTCCGGCCCGCGCGGTGCCACCGCCTGAGCCATCCGCTCCAGCTCGCCGGGGGCGGTACGCCCAAGGATGGCGACGAAGCCGCACACCGCCTGCTACCCCCCCAACCTGCGGCGGTCGATGAACATGGCATCGCCATAGGAGTAGAAGCGGTAGCCCGACGCGACCGCATGGCGGTAGGCCGCCCGGATGCGACCGTGGCCGGCCATGGCGCAGACCAGCATCAAGAGGGTGGAGCGCGGCAGGTGGAAGTTGGTCAACAGCGCATCGACCACCCTCCAGCGGTAGCCGGGGTGGATGAACAGCCGCGTGCGCCCCGCCCCCGCCCGCACCGCCCCGTCGTGCCAGGCCGTCTCCAGCGTGCGCAGCGCGGTGGTGCCGACACAGACGATGCGCCGGCCTTCGGCGACGGCCCGGTTGATCTGCTCCGCCGCCTCGGCACCGATCCGATAGCGCTCCTCGTGCATACGGTGCTCATCGAGCCGATCGCAGGTCACCGGCTGGAAGGTGCCGGGGCCGACATGGAGGGTGACCGCCGCAAAGGTCGCCCCGGCCGCCTCCATCCGCGCCATCAGTGCCTCGGTGAGGTGGAGTCCGGCGGTGGGGGCAGCCACCGCGCCGGGATGGCGGGCGAAGATCGTCTGGTAGCGCTCGGAATCCGCCGGCAGATCGGGACGGCCGATGTAGGGGGGCAGCGGCATGTGGCCATACCGGGCGAGCAGCGCCTGTTCGTCCCCCTCCAGCGCCAGCAGCCATTCACGCCCGTCGCGCTCGAGCAGCCGCACCGCTCTATCGTCGCCGAGGGAGAGCACCATGCCTGGCCGAGGCGGGCGGTTGGCGCGCAGCCATGCCCGCCAGCAGCCGCCCTCCAACCGTTCGATCAGCAGCAGCTCCACCCGCCCGCCGCCCGGCTTGCGGGCGAAGAGCCGCGCCGGAATCACCCGGGTGTCGTTGACCACCCACAGATCGCCGGGGATGACCAGCTCGGGCAGATCGGCGATCATGCGGTCGCGCTGCCCCTCCTCGGTCAACTGCAGCAGCCGGCCGCCGTCGCGCCGTTCGGGCGGCTCGGCGGCGATCAGCTCCGGCGGAACGGGAAAGTCGTAATCGGCGACCCGCGCGGTCACCCGCGCGTGCGTTGCGCCAGCAGCGCCGCCATCCGTTCCCCCAGCTTCGAAGGGTTGCGCTCCACCGCCACGCCGGCCGCCTCCAGCGCGGCGAACTTGCTCTCCGCCGTCCCCTGGCCGCCGGAGATGATCGCCCCGGCATGGCCCATCCGCTTCCCCTTGGGCGCGGTGGCCCCGGCGATGAAGGCGACCACCGGCTTGCTGCCGTGCTCGGCGATCCACGCCGCCGCCCGCTCCTCGTCGAAGCCGCCGATCTCGCCGATCAGCACCACGCCGTCGGTCTGCTCGTCCTGCTCGAACAGCCGCAGCAGGTCGATGAAGTCTAGTCCATGCACCGGATCGCCGCCGATGCCGATGCAACTGCTCTGCCCCAACCCCGCCGCGCTGAGCTGGGCCACCGCCTCGTAGGTGAGCGTGCCGGAGCGGGAGATCACCCCGATCCTCCCCGGCCGGTGGATCGCCCCCGGCATGATGCCGATCTTGCAGGCGCCCGGGGTGATCACCCCGGGGCAGTTGGGGCCGATGAGCCGAACCGCGCGCCCGGCGAGCCGCTGTTTGACCCGCACCATGTCCAGTACCGGAATCCCCTCGGTGATGCAGACGATCAGCCGGATGCCGGCATCGGCCGCCTCGAGGATGGCATCGGCGGCAAACGGCGCCGGCACATAGATGACCGAGGCGTCGGCGCCGGTCTCGGCCACCGCCTCCTCCATGCGGTCGAACACCGGCAGGCCGAGGTGGCGCTGCCCCCCCTTGCCCGGGGTGACACCACCGACCAGACGGGTGCCGTACTCGAGCATCTGCCGGGAGTGGAAGGTGCCCTGCCGGCCGGTGAAGCCCTGACAGAGCACCCGGGTATTACCATCGATCAGAATCGCCACGCGCTGCTACCTCCTTCGGCGGGGCCCCCGATCGCATCGCAAGATAGTCCGTCGTGAACTTCTTGCCCCTGCGACCGTCCCGGCCCGTGGTCCGGCATGATGGGCGCAGGTCGGGCACCATGCAAACCGGCCCGGTTGCAGCTACGCTTGGCCGATGCCGCATCAAGGAGAAAAAACGCCGAACCGCGCCGTCATCTACATCAGCGACAGCCGCCGCACCGGCATCGAGCGGCTGAAGGAGGTGGCCGTCCGCGCGGCGGCGGCGGGGCTGTCCGCGCTGATCCTGCGCGAGCGGACGCTGGACAGCGGCAGGCTGCTCGCCCTGGCCGCCGAGCTGCGCGCGCTCACCCGCCCGCACGACTGCCGACTGATCGTCCACAGTGCCGCCGATGTCGCCCGCGCGGTCGATGCCGACGGCGTCCACCTCGCCGCCGCCGGAATGGAGGAGGCGCGCGCGATCCGTCGCTGGTGGGGGGTGCCGGGCAAGACGATCTCGGTCTCCTGCCACGACGCCGACCAGTTGCGCCGGGCGGCGGAGGTCGGCGCCGACTTCGCACTGCTCTCACCGCTGTTTGCCACCGCCAGCCATCCCCAACGCCCTCCGCTGGGGGTGGAGCGGTGGCGCGCGCTCGCCACCGCCGCCCCGCTGCCGGTGGTGGCGCTCGGCGGCATCACCCCGGCCAACCGCGCAGTACTCGCCGACTGGCCGGTGGCGCTGATGCGCGGGCTGGACGAGGCCGAATCGGTCGAGGAGGCGCTTTACACCCTCTTGCTGCGGCACGACTCCGGCTGAAGGGTTGGGCCATGGCCCACGATGAGAAGAGGCTGGCCGCCGCCTACCGCCACTGCCAACGGATCGCCCGCACCCACTACGAGAACTTCCCCACCGCCTCGCTCTTCATCCGCCGGCCGCTGCGCCCGGCGGTGGCGGCGATCTACGCCTTCGCCCGCCACGCCGACGACATCGCCGACGATGAACGCCGGCCGGCATCGGTACGCGAGAAGGAGCTCAACGCCTGGGAGACGCTGCTCGAGCGCGCCCGCAGCCAGCCGGTCGACCACCCGATCATGCTGGCGCTGGGCGACGCCATCCGCCGCCACCGGCTGCCGGTGGAGCCGCTGCACGACCTGCTCACCGCCTTCCGCATGGATCTGACCATCCACCGCTACGCCACCTTCGGCGATCTGCGCTACTATTGCCGCCATTCGGCCAATCCGGTCGGCCGGCTGCTGCTGGCGCTGCACGCCATCGACGACCAGGAGGCGCTGGAGGAGTCGGATGCCATCTGCACCGCGCTGCAGTTGACCAACTTCTGGCAGGACCTGAGCCGAGACCTGCCGATGGGGCGTTGCTACCTGCCGCTGGAGTGGCTGGAGGACGAAGGGCTCGACCACGAGGCGCTGCTCGCAGGCCGCCCGGACCCACAGGCCACAGGGCGCGTGATCGAGCGCGCCATCGGCGAGACGGAGGCGCTCTTCGGGCAGGGGCAGAGGCTGCTGCAGCGGCTGCCGTGGCGATTGCGGCTGCAGATCGCCGCCACCCTGCGCGGCGGGCGGGCGATCCTCGCCGCCACCGCCGCCAACCCCGATCCGCTCCACCGGCGACCGGTGCTGACCGGCGGTGTATGGCTGAGGATGGCCCCGCGCATCCTCGCCGACGCCCTCGACTCGCCGCACCGGAGGTAGCCGGGGCCGGTGCAAGGAACGCCTCCACGCCGTGCCTGCCCTTGTTGTCTTGCCGTGCCACACCGGTATGATGATTTCGCAAGAAACCATCATCGCGGCGTTGGCGTGCCGCGCAAATCGGTCGGTTGCGCATGCAACCGACCGATTTGTAAGGGGATCGAGGACCGCGCCCTTCGATCCCCGTGAAGCCAAAAAGTCCATGGAGGGACTTTTTGCGATTCTCATCACCGGTATGATCGCCGCATGAGGACACCGCCCCCCCCAGCCATCGCACCGTCGACCCGCCGCCCCGACGAGGCGGCGCACCGGTTGCGCCCCATCCTCCCTGCCCGATGGTCGGCCGTTCTGCTCCTGCTGCCGGCGCTCTCCTGCGGCGTACCGGCCGCACTCGCCCACCACCTGGACGCCGCGCCGGCAAGCGCCAGCGAAGCCGAGGCCATCACCCCCGATCAAGTCTTCGCCCAGGCCGAGCGGATCAAGGCCGATATCCTGACCATCATGGCCCACCACCATATCGCACCGCCCCCCTACCACCGCCGCATCACCGTGCGGCTGCGTCCGCGCCATGTGTGGCAGAAGACCTACGAGATCCTGACCAAGATCAACATCCTCCGCCGCAAGGAGCACTACCCGACGCTGGCGGTCGGCACCCTCGACCCGACCGAGGAGCTCCTGCCCGGAATGGTCTACGACCAGACTTGGCGCATCCTGACCGAACTGCATCTGATCAAGATGCGGCTGGGGCTGGCGGCGCGCCACCCGACCCCTCCCCCCCGACCGCACCACGGCAAGCGGCCGACCGATGTCTACCTGCTGCTCGATGAGGTCTCCAGCGATCTCGACGCGCTCAACGGGGCCGGCTTCACCCCCTCCGATCTCTTCGCCCAGGTGATGCGGCTCAACGGCGACATCGACGCCATCCTGCGCGCCATGGAGCTCTACGACCGCTCCTTCCCGCCGCCGCGCCAGCCGGGAGCCAAGCCGGCGGAGGCGATGCGCGCGGCGGTCGCCCTTCTGGCCACCACCCAGCGGCTGCAGCGCAAGCTGGGGCTGGCCACCACCGATCTGGCGCGACTGGTGCCGCCGGTGGTCCACCCCAAGGATCTATTCGAGATGGTCGGGCTGATCATCGCCGAGCTGCAGCCGGTGAAATACCTGCTCGGCCTCACCGACAGCCGCACCCCGGTCACCCGCCGCTACCGGGGCAAGCATCCGGCCGAT
>RFFX01000016.1 GCA_003696765.1 Zetaproteobacteria bacterium
ACCGCGCTCTTCGATCCCCGTCGAGCAAAAAGGCCACGGACGGACTTTTTGCGATTCGATCAAACATGACGGCTTCGCAAGAAGCCGGCATTCGCGACCAGGACGGTCGCGCAAATCCGGAGGTTGCGGATGCAACCGACGGATTTGTGAGGGGATCGAAGACCGCGCTCTTCGATCCCCGTCGAGCAAAAAGGCCACGGACGGACTTTTTGCGATTCGATCAAACATGACCAGGGAACACCCACCACGCACCGGCATCATCGGCGGCAGCGGCCTCTACGAGATCGACCACTGCCGGGTGGTCGACGTGCTGGAGCTGGAGACCCCTTTCGGCCCGCCGTCGGCGCCGCTCACCCTGGTGGAGATCGACGGTCACGAGGCGCTGTTTCTGCCGCGCCACGGCCGGGGCCACACCATCCCGCCCCACCGGATCAACTACCGAGCCAACATCTATGCCATGAAGCTGGCCGGCGCAGACCAGATCATCTCCATCTCGGCGGTCGGCTCGCTGCGCGAGGGGATCGAGCCGGGCCACTTCGTGGTGGTCGACCAGTTCGTCGACCGCACCCGCGGCCGGGCATCCACCTTCTTCGACGGGCCGATCGTCACCCATGTCTCGATGGCCGATCCCTGCTGTCACGACCTGCGCGACCGCCTGGGCGACGCCTGCAATGCCGCCGGTGTCACCACCCATCCCGAGGGGGCCTATCTGGTGATGGAGGGGCCGCAGTTCTCCACCCGCGCCGAATCGAACCTCTACCGCCAATGGGGGATGGATGTGATCGGCATGACCAACATGCCGGAGGCGAAGCTGGCCCGCGAGGCGGAGCTCTGCTACGCCACGGTGGCGATGAGCACCGACTACGACTGCTGGCACGAAGAGGAGGAGGATGTCTCGGTGACGGCGATCATCGAGGTGATGCGGCGCAACGTGGCCAACGCCAAGGCGATGCTGGGCCACTTCTTCTCCGCCCAACCGGCCGATCGGCTGCACCACTGCGGCTGCGGCTGCAGACGCGCACTCGACGCCGGCCTCTTCGCCGACCTGAGCAAGATCGGGCCGGAGGCGCTCGCCCGGGTGCGGGCGCTGATCGAGCGTAAGCTCGATCCGGAGCAGGTGACGGCGTGATCCGGCTGCTGCCGTTGCTGACGGCCGCACTGCTCGCCGGCTGTGCTGCCACGCACGAGCAGCAGATGGAGAAGGCGGCCCGGGAAGGGGAGCTCCACTACGAGATGGGGGTCAACGCGTTGCGCAGCGGCGACATTCCGGTCGCCTTCCGTGAGCTGATGCGGGCGCAGAAGCTCCGCCCGGACGACGCCGAGGTGACCGCCGCCCTGGCCCTGGCCTGGCGGCTACGCGGCGACCTGCACAAGGCGGAAGCGCTCTACCGCAAGGCACTGGCCATCAAGCCGACGCCTGCGATGCACAACAACTTCGGCAATCTGCTGCTGCAGATGGGGCGTCCCGCCGAGGCCGAGCGTCAGTTCCGCATCGCGCTCGACGATCCGCGCTACACCCGACAGGATCTCGCCTTCATCAACCTGGGCGATGCGCTCGCCGCCCAGGGACGCTACGACGCGGCGATCGCCGCCTACCGCAAGGCGCGGATCATCAACCCCCACCAGCACACATCGCGGCTGCGCGAGGCCGAGGCATTCCTGGCCAGCAAGCGCAAGCCCTATGCGGTGGCGCTGCTGCTCACCATGCTGCGCGCCGACCCCGCCGACCGGGAGGCGCTGCAGATGGTGCTGCCGTTGCTCGGGGCGGAGCAGCGCCCCGAGGCGGAACGGCTGCTGCGCCGCTTCATCGAGGCCGCCACCAACGAGGCCGACCGCGCCTGGGCGAAGGCACAACTGCGATGAGCACCCCGTCACCCGCCAACGAACCGCAACAGCAGCGCGATCCGGAGACGCTGCGCCAGACCTTGATCGGCGAGGCCGGCCGCCGCCTGCGCCGGGCGCGTGAGGAGCAGGGACGCACCATCGCCGAGATCTCCGAGGCGATCAAGCTGAGCCCGCGCCAGATCGAGGCGCTGGAGGCGGGCGACTGGGAGTCGCTGCCCGGGCCGGTCTTCGCCCTCTCCTTCCTGCGGCAGTACGCCGACGCGCTCGGTGTCGACGTCACCGAGATGGTGCAACAGCTCAAGTCCGACGACTTCGCCTTCCGTCAGCCGCTCACCTTCCCCGATCCGGCGATCGCCCCCAACCGCAAGTGGGCCATCGCCTCCGGCATCCTCTTCCTGCTGCTACTCCTCGTGTGGAACCTGACCGGTGATCGGGAGGAGGCGCCGCCGCCACCGCCGCCACCACCGGTGGCGCAGGAGCAGACGGCGCCACCCCCCGCACACGAGCCGCCGACCCCATCGACGCCCCCCTCCCCCATAGCCGAACCGGCACGGAAGCCGGCGGCGGAACAAGGGGCGAGCGACACCACTCCGGCTGCCGCCGCAACGGAGTCCACCCCGCCGCAGCCGGCTGCCGCCGCAGCACCCCGCCCCCCGACGATCGATCCGACCACTCCGGCGACGGCACCGGCGCGACCCGGCGCACGAAGGCCGCAGAGGGGAGGGAAAGACGGCGCGGCTCCACCCGCGGAGCTGCATCGCTTCCGTTTCACCGCAGGCGACGGCCGCGTCTGGCTGCGCATCGAGCGGGAGCGCCCCGACGGCGGCCGCATCCGACTGCGTGAGGTGATCCTCCGTCCCCACCACTCCCTCTCGCTGCAGCTCGATACGGCACGGCTGCTCATCAGCACCGGCAATGCCGGCGTGCTCCGGATCGAGGTGGACGGCGCCACCCGCTACGACTTCGGCACCATCGGCCGCGTGGGGGCGGTCGTCCGCCACCTGCAGGTCACCGCACCGGCGGGAAAGCAGAAACAGGAGAAAGGCGCGGCGGAGGCGAAGAGCCGGTAGCGATCGCGCCGTCTCGTCGCTACGCTGCGCACCCCATGAGCGACGCCACATCCCGGATCCGCTTCGTCTTCGTCACCGGCGGCGTGGTCTCCTCGCTCGGCAAGGGGATCGCCGCCGCCTCGCTGGCCGCGCTGTTCGAGGCGCGCGGCATCAAGGTGACGATGCAGAAGCTCGACCCCTACATCAACGTCGATCCCGGCACGATGAGCCCCTATCAGCACGGCGAGGTCTTCGTCACCGACGACGGTGCCGAAACCGACCTCGATCTGGGCCACTACGAGCGGTTCAGCCACATCACCACCGGACGCCACTCCAACTACACCACCGGCCGTATCTACGAGTCGGTCATCCGGCGGGAGCGGCGCGGCGACTACCTCGGCGCCACAGTGCAGGTGATCCCGCACATCACCGACGCCATCAAACAGGCCATCCTCTCGCTCGACGACGGCGAGGCGCAGATCGCGCTGGTCGAGATCGGCGGCACCGTCGGCGACATCGAATCGCAGCCCTTTCTCGAGGCGATCCGCCAACTGCGGTTCGATCTGGGGCGCGAACGCACCGCCTTCCTCCACCTGACACTGGTCCCCTACATCGCCTCCGCCGGCGAGATCAAGACCAAACCGACACAGCACTCGGTGCAGAAGTTGCGCGAGATCGGCATCCAGCCCGACGTGCTGCTCTGCCGCTCCGACCACCCGATCCCCAAGGCGCAGCGCGACAAGATCGCCCTCTTCTGCAACGTGGCGCGCGAGGCGGTGATCGAGGCCCCCGATGTCGACACCATCTACGCCGTCCCCAGCGCGCTCCACGCCGGCGGGCTGGGCAAGGTACTGCTCACCCACCTGGGCATGGAGCCGACCGAGCCCGACCTCACCGTCTGGCACGAGATCTGCCACCGCATCCGCAACCCCAAACGGCGTGTGCGCATCGCCATGGTGGGCAAGTACACCCGGCTGCCCGACGCCTACAAATCGATCAACGAGGCGCTCACCCACGGCGGCATCGCTCACGAGGCGCGGGTGGAGATCGACTACATCGACGCCGAGGAGCTGGAGTGCAACGGATGCGGCCGACTGGAGCAGGTTGACGCCATTCTGGTTCCGGGCGGCTTCGGCGAACGGGGCACCGAGGGGAAGATCGCCGCCATCCATTTCGCCCGCACGCGCAAGGTGCCCTACCTCGGCATCTGCCTCGGCATGCAGTTGGCGGTGGTGGAGTTCGCCCGCAACGTCGCCGGCATCGCCGGGGCGACCAGCAGCGAGTTCGACCCCTGCGCGGAACATCCGGTGATCGCGCTGATGACCGAGTGGGAGCAGGAGGGGACCCGCATCCACCGCAGCGCCGACGGCGACCTCGGCGGCACCATGCGGCTGGGCGGCTACCCCTGCCGCCTCAAACCCGGCAGCCGGGCGGCGGAGGCCTACGGCTGCAGCGAGGTGCGGGAGCGCCACCGCCACCGCTACGAGTTCAACGACAACTACCGCGACCGGCTGGAGCAGGCCGGCCTGGTCGTCGCCGGCACCCTGCCCGACGACTCGCTGGTCGAGATCGTCGAGATCGCCGACCATCCCTGGTTCGTTGCCTGCCAGTTCCACCCCGAGTTCCGCTCCCGCCCCTACGCTCCCCATCCCCTCTTTGCCGCCTTCGTCGGCGCCGGCCTGAGCCGACAGGCCGCATGAGCGGAACGCACGTGGTTACGGTTGCCGGTTGCGCCATCGGCAACGACCGCCCCGTCGTGCTGATCGCCGGCCCGTGCGTCATCGAGGGAGAGGCGTTCACCCTGCGCACGGCGGAAGCGATCGCGCGGATCGCCCGCCGCGCCGGCGTGCCGCTGATCTTCAAATCGAGCTTCGACAAGGCCAACCGCACCAGCGGCAGCAGCTTCCGCGGCCCCGGCCTCGACGAAGGGCTGCGCATCCTGGGGCGGGTGCGCGCCGAGCTCGGCCTGCCGGTGGTCACCGACGTCCACACCCCGGAGCAGGCCCGCGCCGCCGCCGAGGTGGTCGATCTGCTGCAGACACCGGCCTTCCTCTGCCGCCAGACCGACTTCATCACCGCCGTCGCCGCCACGGGGAGACCGGTCAACATCAAGAAGGGGCAGTTCCTCGCGCCGGAGGATATGCGCCACGTGCTGGAGAAGGCACGATCCACCGGCAACGAGGCGCTCCTGCTGTGCGAACGTGGGAGCTGTTTCGGCTATCACGACCTGGTCAGCGACATGCGCTCGCTGATGATCATGCGCGATTTCGGCGCGCCGCTGGTCTTCGACGCCACCCACTCGGTGCAGCGCCCGGGCGGACTGGGCGGGGCCAGCGGCGGCAACCGCGCCTTCGTCCCGGGGCTGGCGCGGGCGGCGGTGGCGGTGGGCATCGCCGCCCTCTTCATGGAGGTCCATCCCGACCCCGACCGGGCGAAGTCCGACGGCCCCAACTCGCTGCCGCTCTCCGGGCTCGAGGCGCTGCTCGCCCGGATCAAGGCCATCGATCACATCGTCAAGTCACAGGAGAACCCAGACCCATGAGCACCATCAGCACCATCCACGGCCGTGAGATCTTTGATTCGCGCGGCAACCCGACCGTCGAGGTCGACGTGCGGCTGGCCGACGGCTCCTTCGGCCGTGCCGCCGTCCCCAGCGGCGCCTCCACCGGCACCCGTGAGGCGGTGGAACTGCGCGACGGCGGCGGCCGCCTGAACGGCAAGGGGGTTCGACGCGCCGTATCCCACGTCAACAACGAGCTGGCACAGGCCCTCTGCGGCATGGAGGCGGAAGAGCAGAAGGCGATCGACCAGGCGATGATCGCCCTCGACGGCACACCCAACAAAGGGCGCCTCGGCGCCAACGCCATCCTCGGTGTCTCGCTGGCGGTGGCGCGCGCGGCGGCGGCCGGGCGGGGGGTGCCGCTCTACCGCTACCTCGGCGGTGAGGAGGCCACACTGCTGCCCGTCCCCTGCATGAACGTGCTCAACGGCGGCGCCCACGCCGACAACAACGTCGACATCCAGGAGTTCATGGTCGCCCCTGCCGGCGCCTCCTCATTCGCCCAGGCGCTGGAGATGGGGGTGGAGAGCTTCCACGCGCTCAAGGCGGTGCTCAAGGCACGGGGATGCAGCACAGCCGTCGGCGACGAGGGGGGCTTCGCACCGATGCTCCCCTCAAACGTGGCGGCTGTGGAGGCCATCATGGAGGCGTTCCATCAGGCGGGACTCAAGCCGGGGGAGGAGATCTTCCTCGGGCTCGACCCCGCCGCCTCGGAGTTCTACCGCGACGGCCAATACCACCTCGCCGGCGAAGGCAAGGTGCTCGATTCGGCCGGCATGGTCGACTTCTTCGACCGGTGGAGCCGCGACTACCCGATCCTCTTCATCGAGGACGGCATGGCCGAGGACGACTGGGAGGGGTGGCGGCTGATGACCGGGCGCATGGGCGACCGGCTGCAGTTGGTCGGCGACGACGTCTTCGTCACCAACCCGGAGATCCTCGAGCAGGGAATCGCACAGGGCGTGGCCAACGCGCTGCTGGTCAAGCTCAACCAGATCGGCACTCTGACCGAGACTCGCGCCGCCGTATCCATGGCCGCGGATGCCGGCTACCGCGCCATGGTCTCCCACCGCTCCGGTGAGACCGAGGACACCTTCATCGCCGATCTGGTGGTGGCGCTGGGCACCGGCCAGATCAAGACCGGCTCGGCCTCGCGCAGCGACCGGCTGGCCAAGTACAACCAGCTGCTGCGCATCGAGGAGGAGCTGGGGAGGCGGGCCCGCTTCGCCGGACGGGAGGCCTTCTCCATCCGCCGGCAGCCGGACGCCGCCCGGCCGTGTGGCAGCGCAGGCTGATCTGGCTGCTGCTGATCGCGCTGACCGCCGGTCTGCTCTGGTCGCTGCTCTTCTCCGACCACAGCTACCTCGTCTATCGCCAGGAGCAGCGCCAGCTCGAACGGCTCCAACGGCAGATCATCGAACTGCGCCGGCAGCGTGAACGGCTGGCCCGGGAGATCCTGCGTCTGCGCAACGACCCCGACGAACTGGAGCGGCTGATCCACCAGCAACTGGGCTACATCCACCCCGACGAATACATCATCCTCCATCCGGAGGATCCCTACGGCCGATGAGCGTCACCACCCGCTTCGCCCCCTCGCCGACCGGCCGACTCCACCCGGGCAACCTGCGCACCGCGCTGCTCAACTGGCTGCTGGCGCGCAAGGAGGGGGGACGGTTCCTGCTCCGCTTCGAGGATACCGACGAGGTGCGCAACCAGCAGCCGTACGTCGCGGCGATCGAGGAGACGCTGCGCTGGTTGGGCCTGGAGTGGGACGGCCCCACCCGCTTCCAGAGCCGAAACCGGCAGGCCCATCTGCAGACACTGCGGCAACTGGCCGAATGCGGCGCCGCCTACCGCTGTTTCTGCACCCCGGCCCGACTGCAGGCCGACAGAAGGATCGCCACCGCCCGTGGGCTGCCGCCGCGCTACAGCGGCCGTTGCCGGGCGCTGGGCCGGGCGGAAGCCGAGGCACGCGCCGAAAAGGAGTCTTTCGTCTGGAGGCTGGCGCTCCACAGCGACGATCCCGATGCGGTGGTGGTCGTCCCCGACCGGCTGCGCGGGGCGATCCGCTTCTCCCGATGCGACCTCGACGATCCGGTGGTGGTGCGCTCCGACGGCAGCTTCACCTTCCTGCTGCCCAACGCCGTCGACGACGCCTGCGAGGGCATCACCCACGTGGTACGCGGCGACGACCACCTGACCAACAGCGCCTGCCAGGTCTGGTTGCTGCAGCTGCTCGGCCGGCCGGTTCCCTGCTACTTCCACCACGGCCTGCTGCTTGATGCCGACGGCGCCAAGCTCTCCAAACGGTTCGGGGCCATCACGGCGGAGGATCTGCGAGCCGCCGGACTGCTGCCGCAGGCGCTGGTGCAGACCCTGGCCCGCCTCGGCCATCCCAACATCGATGAGCAGATCCACGACCTCGCCGGGCTCGCCCGCGCCTTCCGGCCGGAGGCGCTCTCCACCACGGCGGTCCGCTGGTCGGACGAGCTGCTCTGGCGGTGGCATACCCGGCTGCTGCGCGCCCTCCCCGCAGAGGAGCTCGCCGGTCGGATCGCCCCCTTCCTTCCACCTTGCGCAAAGGGGCGGCTGGTACGACTGGCGGAGCTGATCGCCCCCAACCTGGAACGGGCGGAGGATGCCGCCCGCTACGCCCGGCTGATCGACGCCCACGCCGCCCCCGACGCGGAGGCGACGGCACTGTTGCAAGGCTGCGACCCCACCCTCTTCCGCACGGCGCGAACGCTGTGGCGGGAGTGCGCGGACGGAGAATGGCGCAGCTGGACCCGCCGGCTGGGCGAGGCGTGCGGGATACGGGGGCGGAGGCTCTTCATGCCACTGCGCGCCGCCCTGAGCGGAAGCTGCCACGGCCCGGAGATGGGCGCGATCATCGCCTTTCTCGGCCGGGACGGGGTCGCCGCACGGCTCGATCCCGACACCCTGCCCCAGCGCGATGGTTGACCGCGCCGATCGCGCCCCCCGCGCCCATACAGCCGCTCCCCTTGACCTGGCCGCACCATTCGGCTACGCTTCGAGAAACGGTGGCCTTGCGGAAGGCGGCCGTCCGTTTCGGGGGCGACCGGTCTCGACGGAGATGCTGCAGCCCGTGGTGCATGCCGGGTTGGTGATCCCGTAAAAAACACCGACGGCAAATAACTGCCAACGACGACGTAGAACTGGCTTACGCTGCGTAAGTCACCCCGCCCTTGAGGTCGCCCGTCGCCTCGGGGAGCGGGGCCATCAAGACGGGATCGCCCGTGCGCTGGTGATTCGTGGCGTGCGGGTCAAACCTGAACGAATCGACCCGGCGGGCACCTTGGCCGTTCGGTTTCCGTCGGGTGCTGTGAGAACGGCCTAAGCATGTAGAGCCATTGGTGAATGGTTTCCGGACGCGGGTTCGATTCCCGCCGCCTCCACCATTTCAAAATCCAGCGAAAAATCATGATGACCGGAAAGCCTAGCAAATGCTAGGTTTTTTCATGCTTGACCATCCCATGTTGTCCAGCGTAGCATGCGTGCATAGACGGTAACGTGACGGTAATGGGTGGTGGTAACCTAAAAAATGGGCTGCCGATTACCGTCATTGAGATGGGGGTGCGGCATGAGCGTGAAGGACAAGCTGACGGACGCCAGGGTGCGATCCGCAAAGGTTCCCCCAGGGCAGAAGCTAGCGAAGCTGTCTGACGGCGGCGGCCTGTATCTCATCGTTACCGAGGTGAGCAAGCGCTGGCAGTTGGACTACCGCCTGAACGGCCGGCGCAAAAGTATGAGCCTGGGCACCTATCCCGAAATCAGCTTGAAGCGCGCGCGTGAACTGCGAGACGACGCCCGTTCACTGCTGGCGGAGAAGCGCGACCCCGTGGCCGTGCGCCAGGCCGAGCGCCGCGCCGCACTGGATACCTTCGAAGCGACGGCCTTTGAATGGCTGCACAAGCGCAAGCGCGCGCTTGCGCCTGGCTATGTGCGCACCATCGAGCAACGGCTTGCGAACGACATCCTGCCCTATCTCGGCAAGCGCCCCGTGCGCGAAATCACGGCCCCTGAGATTCTGGACGTTCTGCGCCGCATCGAGGCGAGAGGCGCGCAAGAGAGCGCGCACCGCTGCAGAATCATCATAGGCCAGGTGATCCGCTACGGCATCGCCACCGGCCGCGCCCTGGGCGATCCCACCGCCGGCCTGCGTGGCGCATTGTCCCGTCCCCGTCCCCGCAACATGGCCGCCGTGACCGACCCTCGCGAGCTGGGCGGCCTGCTGCGCGCCGTGTGGGGATACGAAGGCCATCCCGTGGTGCGCGCCGCCCTGCGCCTGCTTCCTTACACCTTCGTTCGCCCCGGCGAGCTGCGGCATGCCGAGTGGGCGGAGTTTGATTTTCAAGATGCCATGTGGCGCATCCCGGCCCACCGCATGAAGGTGAAAGACCGCGGCGCCCACCTTGTGCCGCTGAGCCGGCAGGCCATGGATATTCTCATGGAGTTGCGCCCGCTGACCGGCCATGGGCGCTTGGTGTTCCCAGGCATCCGCACCGACGCCCGCCCCATCAGCGACAACACCCTGAACGCCGCCATGCGGCGCATGGGCATTGCCAAGGATGAGCATACGGCCCATGGCTGGCGAGCGACCGTGCGCACAATCCTGTCGGAGCAAGGCTGGAACCCGATCGTACTGGAGCGACAACTTGCGCACGCGGAGAAAAGCGAAGTGGTGGCCGCCTATCACCGCGCGGAATACCTGCCCGAGCGCCGGCGGCTGATGCAATCCTGGGCGGACTATCTGGACGCCCTGCGAGAAGGCGCCAGCGTGGTGCCGATACACCAAGCGAGGAGGTGAGACGATGACAAACGTGGTGAAGATGAGAGACGCGGAGAAGCTGACCATTGGCAGCATGGGTGATGGCCTGCTGCTTTTGACGGCTGCCCGGCATGTTCGAAGCCTGACGAACGCCCTAAGCGACGCGCGCGGCGATGTTACGTTTACCGGCCGGGAAGTGGCCTACATCCTGGAGCCCGTGAGCATGCTGCTGGATGCTGCTTGCGAGCGCCGGCTTGGAGGCGCAAAGGCCTAACCCCCTGGCTGGGGCGGTAGGCAGGACTGGCCCCCTGCTGAAAGGCGCGCACCCCGCTTCCGCCCCGGCCTTCCATCCTGGGTGCGGAGGTGCAACGTGCTTGAAGACATCTATAAAAGAGGCGTCCGCCTTTCCGATTGTATTCATATCATTGCCGAGAAAAGGAAAAAAGGAAGGGAGCCGCGCCGAAGTTGGGTGACCGGCGAGCCGAGAGTGCCTAGAGCCATCCTGACGAAAGCCGCCGATCGCAGAGCATGGGAGGAGTTGCGCGCGGAAGCCATAGACGGCTTTATGATCGGCATCGGTTTTGACCGGAAACGGCTGGTTGTTATCCAAAGGGAGCAATGGCCGAGCCTTGACCGCGAAGGCGAAAACCTGAAAGCCGAAAGCGGCCGGTGTTTCAAAGCTGTTCGCATCATCCCAGCAAGCGACCTGAGCAAAGAGGAAGAGGAAGCGCTAACGTCGCCGCCTGAGGATCAAGACAAACCGCTATCGGGGCGGGAGCGGCGGAGCTTGCATCTGCTTATCGCCTATTTGGCGGGAAAAGCCGGCTATTCCCCCGACAGAGACACTGTCGGCAAGCTGAAGGCGGCGCTTTACCGCAAAAACGTAAATATGGACGAAAAAACAATAAGAAAGCATCTGAACGCCGCCTTTGAGACCTGGAAGGAACCCCGGGAATAACTTTTTGTTCCCGTTTCGTTACGGGAATTCCCTCGCAAATCCGCCTGGCTGTTCCATCGTTCGCCGCATCCTGACGACAAGGAGCGGTATCATGGACAACGCAACGAAGACATCCGCAACCGGCGAGGCCCTGCTGCGCCTGCCTGCCGTGCTCGCCCGCGTGGGCGTGACTCGGTCTACTTGGTGGGCGTGGTGCCGCAAAGGCAAGGCCCCGGCGCCGATCCGGCTG
>RFFX01000017.1 GCA_003696765.1 Zetaproteobacteria bacterium
GGTCTTCGATCCCCTTACAAAACCGTCGCTTGCATCCGCATGCTCCGGTTTTGCGCGGCCGTCCATGGCCGCGATGCCGGCTTCTTGCGAAGCCGTCATACCTGAATCCTGCAACGGTGTGTTGCGACGAAGGGATGGGAAAGTTGAACTGACCAACGAGTTGGCCAACCCGGAACGACTCGAAGGACGGTCATCTGTTCCATGAGTCAATTCTGGGCGGTCTCCTGTCACCAAGTCCAGTCCGATGGTCCGCACCACTGGAGGAGGAATGCACCTAGCCTCGAACGCCGGGCCGATTACCGTGATCAAGTGCTTGCAAGTCCCTGGTTTTCGATCTGTTCCTCCGCACCGTCGAGCATCGGCGCCTGGGGCTCGGCGGCGCCGTTGCCATGAGCATGAAGGGGATCATCGTCGGCGCCCGCAGCATGAACGAGAGCCTGACCACCACCGACCAGATGCTCTCCATGCTGGCGCAACTCAAGCGCTGATCCGGGCGCCTGCCGATGCGCGGTGGCGCGCCCGGCGGAAGGCCCCCCGGCGGATGGCCCCTTCTGCACCGCCTTGCAGATCGCTGTCTGCAGGGCCTGCTCATGATCAGACCGCAAGCAGTCCGGCCATGGACGTTTTGCTCGACGGGAATCGAAGGGCACGGCCTTCGGTTCCCTTACAAATCCGTCGGTTGTGTCTGCGGCCTCCGGTTTTGCGCGGCACGACAACGCCGCGACGATGGTTTCTTGCGAAACCATCATGTCGTTTTGATTTTGTTGATTCGTCGGGCAGTCTTCCTTCTCCATATTTTCGTCTCAATACCCTATGCAGCATCCAGGTGGAATATGACGAATGATCGACTTAATCCATTTATCAGGCGCATTCTCAAGGATATGGAGGAGTTCGAGGCAGGGGCCAGCGTTGCGGATACAGGAGCAGGAGCCCGCCGTGAGGGTGCACAGTTTGAACAACTCATCAGGGAAATGTGGATCTCGCTCGGCGATGCCGCGCGGGATGCGGGTGCCAAATACGATCTTGTGCGCGGTCCAGGCACTCGGTGTTTTGCCAAATTGACGATCGGTGGCCGGTCCCTTTTTATTCCGGCTCCACATGATGATGGGGTGTCATGTTCCGGGCAACGTCCCCGATGGTTGGAAACTCGATTCAAGATTTCTGACCTCGTTGCGAGGTTCCCGGGAGAGGATCATGCAGTGCGCGAATACGCCCCGGATTCCGGGCGGTTCTCTGGGCAGGGTTACCTTGCCATCTACGATCGGCTGG
Source organism: Zetaproteobacteria bacterium (assembly GCA_003696765.1). Lineage (NCBI taxonomy): Bacteria > Pseudomonadati > Pseudomonadota > Candidatius Mariprofundia > Zetaproteobacteria bacterium. The sequence continues at coordinate 1,270 of RFFX01000017.1, forward strand.
CCACCATCTTCGACGATACCGTCGTCCTTGTCGAGAATGGTGTTCTGCGCGAGAAGGTCCTGCTCGAGTACAAGACGGCCAAATCGAGCTCCGGGGATCGGATCGACGGCAATGCGCATGAACGCTTGTCGTTTCAGATAATGCAGTACCTCGAGGTTGCAACACAATATACCAGATGTTCCTTCTTTGTGTTGGCAAACGGGGCTTTCGTAAGATATCGCAACAAGTACCACGTGAGCTTCCATATGCAGGCCGATCGTCTATCGAACTTCGCCTGGTTTACAATGAGGTATGCATGCACCCTTCCCGAGTACGAGCGGTTCCTGAATGAACTTTTGGCTTGGCTGTTCGATGGTGCCTTGGTGAAGGGATAGCGGTTCGTGATCAAATACATCGGCTCCAAGCGCAAGCTCGTACCTCTCATCGTGGATGTGATTCGCCGCACAGGTCGCGGCCAGACGGTCGTCGACCTGTTCTCGGGGACGTCCCGAGTCGGCCATGCACTGAAGGCGGCCGGCTATCGTGTTCTTGCCAACGACCACAACGCCTATGCCGAAGTGCTCGCCAGGTGTTATGTGCAGGCGGATGCAGAGGATGTTCTGGACGATGCGCGCAAACTCATCCGGGAATTCAACCAACTCCGTGGATCGCCCGGATATTTCACCGAGACATTCTGCATACACTCCCGTTTCTTCCAGCCGAAGAACGGTGAACGCATCGACGCGATTCGGGAGGCCATCGCAAGAAAAGGACTCGACCCCGAACTGGAGGCGGTCGTGCTCGTTTCCCTGATGGAGGCGGCGGATCGTGTCGATTCCACCACCGGTGTCCAGATGGCCTATCTGAAAAAGTGGGCACCGCGATCCTACAACGAACTGGAACTGCGTGTTCCGAATGTTCTCCCCCGGGCGCGTGCGGGGAAAGGGCGGAGTTTCTGTATGGACGCGCTGGAAGCCGCTCGCCGTCTGGAAGGGGACGTAATATATCTCGACCCGCCATACAACCAGCACTCCTATCTGGGCAACTACCATGTTTGGGAGACATTAGTACGTTGGGACAAGCCCGAGGTCTACGGCGTCGCCTGCAAGCGCGTGGATGTTCGGGGACGTCGCAGCGTGTTCAACTCCCGGCCGCGATTCGCCGCGGCGATGCATGAACTCCTGATGCGGGTACGGGCGTCGGTCGTAGTGGTGTCCTTCAATAACGAGGGGTTTCTCACCCGAGATGAAATCCAATGCATGCTCGGGAGTCTCTGGGATGGCAATGCCCATCTTGCCGTCATCCAGAGAGACTACAAGCGGTATGTCGGCGCGCAGATCGGCATACATAACCTCCAGGGGGAAAAGGTGGGACGGGTCAGCCATCTTCGAAACAAGGAGTTTGTTTATGTTGCGTCGCGCATGCCCGTCGCGGATGAGCTTTTGGACATTGCCGCGGAGCCGCGCAGTCGTCAGATGGAACTCAATATGATTGGTGTCGTACCATAGAAGAAGCCATCGGTCGCGGCCCTGGATTCCACGCAAAACAGGGAGCTGCTCGCGTGGAAGAGCTGTTTTGCAGGGCGATCGAAGGCCGATCTCTTCGATTGTCGTCACGCAAACGGTCCATGGACGGACTTCCTGCGGCCTGATCATCGTTGATGGAATCGCAAAAAGTCCGTCCGTGGACTTTTTGCTCGACGGGGATCGAAGAGCGCGGTCTGCGATCCCCCTTACAAATCCGTCGGTTGCAAGCGCAACCTCCGGATTTGCGCGACCCTCCTGGTCGCGGATGCCGGCTTCTTGCGAAGCCGTCATCGTTGCCGATGGTGGTCGAGGGTCGCGGCGCCGTCTTGCGAACCCATCAAGCGCCCGGCTAGCCTTTTCGCCTCCGTGCGGCGGCGTCGCGATCCGGCGGCCGCTTGTCGACTTGTCAACGCTGGAGATCCATCTTGCACATCCGCATCGCCACCCGCCGTTCGCCGCTCGCTCTGTGGCAGGCCAACCATGTCGCCGCGCTGTTGCGTCGGCATGAACCGGCGGTCACCACCGAGCTGGTTCGGATCACCACCCGCGGGGACAAGATTCTCGACGTGCCGCTGGCCAAGGTCGGGGGCAAGGGGCTCTTCACCAAGGAGATCGATCTGGCGCTGGCCGACGGACGGGCGGACATCGCCGTCCATTCGATGAAGGATGTGCCGACCCAACTGCCGCCGGGGATGTCGATCGTCGCCACCCCCGAGCGGGCCGATCCCCACGACATGATCGCCACGCGGCAGGGATGTGGGCTGGAGGGGTTACCGGCGGGGGCGCGTGTAGGCAGTTCCAGCCTGCGCCGGATCTGCCAGCTCAAGCAGCGCTTCCCCCATCTGCGATGCGTACCGATCCGGGGCAGCGTGCAGACACGGCTGCGGAAGCTGGATGGGGAGGTCGATGCGGTGATCCTCGCCGCCGCCGGCGTGCGGCGTCTCGGGTTGGAGGAGCGCATGGACGGGGTGATTCCCGTCGACCTGATGTTGCCGGCGGTGGCGCAGGGGACACTGGGGATCCAGAGCCGCGACGACCGCCCGGAGCTCAACCGGCTGGTCGCCCGCCTCGACCACGCGGAGACGGCGGACCGCACCCGGGCCGAGCGCGCCTTCCTCGCCCGGTTGGAGGGGGGCTGTCAGGTGCCGATCGCCGCCTATGCGGAGCTGCGGGGCGACGAGTTGCTGTTGCGCGGCATGATCGGCGAGGAGGATGGCTCCCGCCTGCTCCACCAGTCGATCCGTGGCCCGCGCGGCGAGGCGGAGACGCTGGGGCGCCGGTTGGCCGACCGGCTGCTCGACGCCGGCGGGCGCGAGATCCTGGCGCGGGTCTACGCGGCGGGGGGGAGCGGTGCGTAGGGCGGTTGTATGCGGATGGGCGGTGCTGTTGCTGTTGGCCGGTTGCGCCACCGACAAGCCGTCGCTGACCGAGCAGGCGGAGCTCGACTACAACAAGGCCAAGAGGATGGTCGAGGCCAAGCGCTACGGTGAGGCGACCGCCTTTCTCGACCACTTCACCGCCAAACACCCCTACAGCAAGTATGCGCCGATGGCCGAGCTGTTGCGCATCTACGCCGCCTATATGGGCGACGAGGTGATCCTCTCCGAGGTGCTGGCCGAGCGTTTCCTCAAGCAGCACCCGGCCTATCGCGACCGTGACTACGCCATGTACATGCTGGCGATGAGCCACTACAAGGAGCGCTCCGATCCCGAGCGCGACGCCACCCATACGATGAAGGCGATCGAGGTGTTTCGCCGGCTGGAGCGGGAGTATCCGAAGTCGCCCTACGCCGCGGACGGCCGGCGCAGGCTGCAACAGCTCTACAACGAGTTGGCCGGCCACGAGCTGACCGTGGCGCGCTACTACTTCGATCACCGCCGCTATGTCGCGGCGGCCAATCGGGCGCAGGTAGTGCTGGAGAAGTACCAGACCTCGCCGCAGATCGAGGAGGCGCTCTACCTGCTGGGGATGAGCTACTACCGGTTGGGGTTGCGCGACAGCGCCGGAGAGGTGGCGCAGCTTCTGGCGCACAACTACCCCGACAGCCGGTGGCGTCGGCGGCTGGCCGAGGCGCTGGCCGGAGGGTAGCGGCTGCGGGTCCCTTTTTTTTGTCGTGGCTCGGGCTAGCGTTGGGCCTCGATCGGCACGGCAGCGCATGCGGCTGCCGGCGCTCGAAAACAAATCGGATCATCCAACGCAAGGAGGAGGGCTTCGCGAGAAGCCGCTGTCGCGGCCACGGAGGGCCGTGCGGATCCGCGGTTGCGATGTGCGCCCGTGGATCGGATGCGGGGAAGCGGCGGGGGATGCCCCTTGCGACCCGCGGCGGGCAGAAGATGGTTCATGGAGGAACGTGTTGCGATGCATGACAAGGAGTAGGAGTATGTGGAACAAGGCAAGGATTTCTTTTGTGGCGATCGCCCTGGCCGGGGCGGCCTCCCTCGCCACCACCCCCGCGCAGGCGGCGGAGACCTCGGCGGGGGCCAAGATCGGTGTGCTCAACTGTGATACGGTGCCCAACACCAGCTTCACCTTGTTGATCCATTCGACGGTCGGTGTGAAGTGTGTCTTCAAGTCGAGCCAGGGGATCGTCGAGCACTACAAGGGGGAGACCGGTGTCGGATTGGGCATCGACCTGCATGCCGACCGTCAGACCCATACCGCCTATACGGTGCTGGCGGCCGACTTCAAGAAGGGCGAGTATCAGCTGGCCGGCAAGTATGTCGGTGCCGGTGGTTCCGCCTCGGTGGGGGTCGGGGTCGGCGCCCATGCCTTGATCGGCGGCAACAACAAGAGCATCACCCTCAACCCCGTGGCGATCTCCGGTCAGAAGGGCTTCGGTGTCGAGGGGGGATTGACCTACCTCTACCTGGAGCCGGATCGCGCTGCCGACAAGAAGTAGCGCCCGCTCCCGCGCGCGAAGCCCCATGGCGGCCGGATCCGCCATGGGGCTTTTCCGTCCCTGCGGCCTCCGTCGCCGGCCGCAGGGTGTGCGTTGCGCCGGCGCTGGATCGCCCGGGCTCTTCCGTGCTCTGCACCGGCCGGGCTCGCTCTCTTTCCCCCTCTCTGATTGCGCGTGAACAGCCGGCCGCGGCTGCAGAAGGAGTGCTGCTTCAACCGTCCGTTCGGCCGGCCGGCCTGTCGCAGCTGCGCCGAGGTCTGCCCGGCCGAGGCGATCGGCTGGGACGACGAAGGGATGCCGCGGTTGGACGATGCGCGCTGCACCGGCTGCATGGCCTGCGTGGCGCGATGTCCTGGCGACGCCTGGCAGGATCAGGGTTGGGATCTCCTCCGGCTGCGGCGTCAGGCGGCGTTGGTGGTGGCGCGCGGCCGCAGCCTGCTGCATGTGCGTTGCAGCGCGGCCGGGGAGGGGGCGTGTGATGCCCGGGTCACTTGCCACGGCGGCTGGGATGCCCTGGCTTTGGCGGTGATCGCCGCCGAGGGGGTGACACGGCTGGCGTTGCACGGGGTGGAGGCGTGCGCCCGTTGCCCCCGCCGTTACGGAGGCAGCGTGGTGCAGGAGCAGATGGAGCACTACCGGACGCTTAGCCGCGGCATGGTGCTCCGACTGGAGCTGGGATCGGTGGAGGGGGCGGATGGGGCGGAGGAGCCGACACGGCGCCGCTTCTTCCGGCGGCTTTTGCCGGCGCTGGCGCAGGGTGCCGCTTCCGTGGTGGCCGCGGCCCGTCGGCCGGAGGTGGAGGAGGAGTGCGAGGTGGCTGATGGCCGCCGTCCGCCGCTCCGCCTGCGGCTCTTCGTCCGGGCGCTGGAGCGGCCGCATCCCAGCTTTACGCCGGTGCCCGCCTCCCTGCCGCTGCCGCTGGGGTCGATCCAGGTGAGCGACGCCTGTGACGGCTGTGGGGCGTGTGTTGCCTGTTGTCCCGTGGATGTCTTGGGCTTGCGCCGCTTCGGCGCCGGGACTATCCTTGAGTTCGACGCCGCCGCCTGCGTCGGCTGCGCCATCTGTCTGCCCCGCTGCCCGCAATCGGCCATCACGATGCTGCCGGCGGTCTCCCTGCCGGCCATGTCCGCGCGGCGGCCGCGCCCGCTGGCGCTGGTGGCGCAGGAGGGAGATGGCCCGGGCGGTTGACCCTCCGATGGGATGGTGAATCGCGCCCGCGATGGGTCTCGGGCGGCGGTGGATGGCAGGTCCATGGAGGGGCCTTTGGTGATGGGGTGTCATGGCGGAGTTGGAGCAACAGGGGATCGTGCTGCAGTCCCAGAAAGGGACGGGGCGCAGCGAAGCGGTGATGCGTCTCTACCGCTTCGGCGAGGCGGAGCGCAGGATGCGTGCGATCCGGACGCTGCTGCTCTTCTGGCTGATCGCCGCCGTCTCGGTGTTGATCCCGATCGCCCACTTCATCCTGGTGCCGGGCTTTCTCATCGGCGGGGTGGTGGCAGCACGGCGCGTATGGCACCGCGCCGCCGAGGGGGTGGATGTCTCGGGGGGGTGTCCGGCCTGCGGGCGGGAGATCACCATCGATCTGGAGAAGCAGGCCGATCTGCCGCAGTGGCACGACTGTCCGCACTGCGGCGATCCGCTGGAGCTTGCCGCCGCCGAATGAGCCCGCCTCGGTGCGATCGCAAGCGGCCTGAGGCCCCTCTTCATGGACGATTCATCTTCGGCGTCGGAGCGTCGCGCCCATGATGGCCGCATCCAGGGCTCGGATCTTCCTCTCCCGTCTGCTGGCAGCGCTGCTGGTGGTGCAGGGGGCGTTGGCCGGCCTCTGCCTGATGACGCCCGCCGTCCATGCCGCGGATCGGGCCGGCCTGAGTGATGTTTCCTCCCAGGCGGTGGGCATGGGTGTATGTGCGAAGGAGCACGCTTCTCATGACCTGTCCGATCAAGCCGGTGCCTGCCTCCATTGCGCGCAGCCCGATCAGGCATGGGGCGCGCCGTCGCCGTTGCCGACTGATGGGGCGTGGGTGCTGCTGCCGATGCCGCGCTCGGTTGTGGCGCGGGATGCGCCGCAGGTTGGCGCGCTGCTCGCATCGGTGTTGCCCGATCCCGGCGGCTCTGCCGGCGATCGCGCGCTTCTTTTCCATCTGATTCCCAGAATCCGCATCTGATCCTCCCTTTTTGCTGATACCGCAGCCCTGTTGACGGGCTGTGGCGGGCGCGTTGTTGCGCCGCGCCGGCTTTTCGTCTTCCGGCGATTCCAGCTCAGGGAGTGATGCGATGTATTCTGTTTTTTCGAGCCGTGGCCCGATCGTGGGCGGTCTGGCGGCTACTCTGTTGTTGCTCTCCACACCGGCTCTGGCCGGGGGTGGCGATGATCCGCCGCCGTTGCCCCTCTCCGAGGCCGAGCGGTTGGTGCTCTCCCGGAATCCGGCGCTGGCCGCCGCCGATGCGAACGCTGCGGCGCTGGCGGCCGTGCCGCCGCAGGTTGGCGCGCTGCCCGATCCGCAGTTGTCGTTCAAGGCGCTCAACCTGCCGGTCGA
>RFFX01000018.1 GCA_003696765.1 Zetaproteobacteria bacterium
CCCCCCCCGCCGACGCAGATCGCCCGCCGGAATGCGATCGCGGGCGTGGGCGATGTCGATCACCACCCGCTCCGGCCGGTGCAGACGGAAGAGCTTGTAGCGCGCCCGCCCCGTCATGTCGAGCACCAGTCGGGTATGGTCGGGCGCCCCCCACAGCCGCAGCCCTTCCACCGTCACCGCACCGGCCGGCTGCGCGCCGAACAGCACCGGCAGGAGCAGCAGAAGCGGCAGCAGGCGAGCGCTCACGCGGCCACCGCCTCCATCCGGCTGGCGGTCGATGGCGATGGGGCCTGCTCCCGTGGCCCTGCGGCCTGCTCCTCGATGAGCAACGCGGCGAGCAGCAGCCCCATCAGAATCATGAAGGGCTCCATGATGCGCACGATGATGAAGGTGTTGGCGCCGATGGCATGGACCAGCAGCCCGGCATAGCCGCACAGCGTGCCCAGCGCCGCCCCGCGCAGCTCCTCGTCGCGGATGCGGTGGTAGCAGCGGCGCAGCAGCACCCAGAAGCGGCGCAGCAGCCAAAGGAAGGCGGAGAAGCCGAGCAAGCCGGTCTCGGAGAGGACACGCGGGTATTGCGCGTCCATGAACTCCCCGCCGGTGACCCCCACCCCGAGCAGCGGATGGTTGGGAAACTCGACCGTGATCACCTTGTACCAGGCCATCAGCCGCTCCGAGGTGGAGGTGTCGATCTTGAGATCGCCCACCTTGAGCTGCCCCTCCTGCTGCTTCTGGGTGAAGGTGAACATGATGCGGTCGACCATGTTCTTCGGCACCACCGCCGGGGCCAGCAGCAAGCCGATCGCCAGCATGGAGAAGAGCAGCCGCTTGTAGTGGGAGAAGATGAGGAAACAGAGGATCGAAACCGCCATGGAGAGGTAGGAGCTACGCGACTCGGTATACATGAAGGGGACGATCACGATCGCCATCATCACTCCGAGCTTGAGCATGCGGCTGCGCCGCGGGGTGTGGAGAAACATCCCCAGCATCACCGAGAACATCAGCATCAGGTAGCCGCCGAAGGTGTTGGGCTCACCCTCCTCCCCTTCGAATGGGGCCGACACCCGCTCACCACTCGGGATCTGCGCAATGCCGACGATGGAGGCGAGCACGCAGGTGAGCAGCATCGTCGCCAAAAAGCGGCGGATGGTATCCTCGTCGTGCAGATGGTTGATGATCATGAAGAAGAGCAGGAAGTACTCCAGATACTTGAGTAGGAAGAAGGCGCCGTAGATCCCGATCTTGCCGTCGAAGCTGCCGAGGATGGTGGCCACCACCGAGATCGACCAGTACCAGATCAGCGGCCGGTTGATCGGCGTCCGCCGCAGGAAGCCGAGCTCCTTGTCGATGGCCATGCGGAACATCCAGGTGAGGCAGATCAACGAGAGCATGATGTCGTCCAGCCGCAAGGTGATCCCGCGGCTCTCGGTGGTGGTGACCAGGCCCGCGGCCAGCTCCGCCTTGCTCGCCCCGCCGAAGGTGATCTCCGGTGAGAGCAGAGTCATCAGGATGAGCAGGTAGAGGGAGAGCTCGACGTTGGTGAAGGCGATGGTGATCACCAGCAGCGCGCCCACCACCAGAATCGGCCCCTGGGCCATCTGCGGCGAGATCAGGTAGACCGCATAGACCAGCACCAGGCTGAGCAGGAAGGTGATGAAGACCGTGGGCGGCACCGGGATGCGCACCCTCCCTAACGCCACGGCCACCCCCCTCCGCCGCGACCGCGACCGACCGCACCGGAACGCCTCACTCCTTGAACAGCTCCCGACCGATCCGTTTGAGCTCCCTGACGGGCTCCCCCGCGGCTCCGGAGCGGCCCGAGGCTCCCCCCTCCCCGGCGAAGGGGGCGACCGCCCCCTCCCGCCGCGCCCGCTGATCGAGCCACTCGTCGACCACGATGACCACGAAGCCGGTGATCGCCATCAACAACGCGATGATCGCATATTGCCGGATCGCCCGCATCCTCCTGCGGCTGAATCGACGTCTGCGTCGCTGCAAGGTATCCATGGATCAGACCGCAAAACGCCCCTCCATGGACGTTTTGCTCGACGAACATCGAGAAGGACAGCCCTCCTTGGCCCCACAGCGCTAGCGGCGCTTGCGCCACGTCCGCCACCGTTCGGAGGCCGCCCCGCGCACGTAGAGCCAGGCATCCTCCAGCCAGGCGCGCGCCCGTTCGACCAGCGGCTTACGCACATACTCGTCCTCGGCGCCGTAGCCGTAGGCGTAGTACTGATCCATCTTCAACGCCTTGAAGTCGGCGGAGATCTCGCCGCGCACGCCGTTGAGCACCAGCCCGACGATGTTGGCGCCGACCCCCTCCAGCGTGGTCTTCACCCGCTTGAGCGCGCCGCGCACCACCGAACCGACATGGTAGACCAGCAACACGCCGTCCACCCGCCCGGCAAGGATGGTGGCGTCGGTGGTGTGCAGCGACGGCGGCATGTCGATGATGACGAAGTCGTACTCCTTGCGGAACTCCTCCAACATGGTGGTCATCGTCTCCGATGCGAGCAGATCGGGCGGATTGGCTCGGACGTTGCCGCAGGTGAGCAGCTCGAGCTGGTCGAGGCCGGGGGTGTACATCGCCATGTCGATCCCCATCTCCCCCAGGACGATGTCGGAGAAGCGCTTGACCGCGTCACGCCATGGATACTGGCCGAGCAGACAGTCGCTCAACCCCGGCCCCTTCTCCACCCCGAAGGTGTGGTGCACCATCGGCTTGCGCATGTCGCCGTCGACCAGCAGCACCCGCGCCCCCTGCTGCACCAGCACGATGGCCAGATTGGCCGCGGTGGAGCTCTTCCCCTCCTTCATGGTCGAGCTGGTCAGCATCAGCACCCTGCTCTTGCTCCCCCCCTGGGAGAAGAGCAGGTTGGTCCGCAGGCTGCGGTAGGCCTCCGACATCACCGCCGCCGGTGCGAAGTGGGTGATCAGCCGGATCTGCCGATCGAGCGCGCCGCCGCGTACGGCCAGCCCCTTCTGGCGGGAGAAGATCTCCTCCGCCTCCTCCTGCTCCAGCTGCGGGATGTAGCCGATCACCGGCAACTCGAGGAAGGACTCCACCTCCTCGATGGTGCCGATCGAGGTATCCATCGCCTCGAGGATCAGGGCGATCACCAGCCCGAGCACCAGGCCGAGGAGGAATCCTGCGGCGGCGGTCTGACCCAGCTTGACCGGGTTGATCCGGTCGTAGGAGAGCATCGCCGGCCGCACCAGGGTCACCGTCTGCTGCTGCTGCGATTCACGGATCAACAGCTCCTGGTACTTCTGCTCCAGCTGATTGAAGAGATCCTCGTTGATCGAAACCGTCCGGTTGAGCCGGGCCAGCTCCGCGGTGTCGGAAGGGATGCTGGCGAAGCGGGCGTTGGCCAGGGCGATGCGCCGCTTGAGTTCGCGCTCCCGGGTCTGGGTCAGCCGCACCTGGTTGATCAGCTCGTCGACCATGTCGACCAGGATGTCGTCCGCCTGCGCCTGCAGCTCACGCATCTGCGGATGCTCACTGGTGTAGGCGGTGGCCAGCTCGGTGTGCTTGAGCTGCATCTGGATCAGCCGCTGGTTGAGGGCGGAGAAGTAGTTGCTCACCTTCCCCACCACGGTGATGGCGGTGAACCCCTCGTCGGTGCGTTCAAACTGGCGCTTGAGTTGCTTGAGGGTGAAGCGCAGGTCGGCCAGATGCTGCACCGTGGCGCGGTACTGGTTCTCCAGGTCGTTGAGGATCCGGGTCATCGTCCTGGGATCGGAGCCCGCCAGCGTCATGCCGTGCTCCCGGCTGAAGCGGCGCACCGCATCCTCGGCCTCCTTCAGCCGCTTGCCGACCACCTCCATCTGGTTCCGGACGAACTTCTTCGCCTCGTAGACCTGACGGTTCTGCTCCTCCCGGTTGAAGCGGATGTACTCCTCGGCCACCGCCTGGGCCATGCGCTGCGCATCGCGCGCGTCGGGCGAGACCGCCGTGATGGTGATCAGCCCGCCGTTGCCCTCCTGCTCCACCTCGATGGCGTTCTTGAGCTCGATGATGCGGTTGATGTAGACCGGGTGGAGCCGCGCCTCGTCGCTGGAGACGTCGTCCGGGATGTAGCCCAGCGCCCGCGCCGCCCGCTCCATCAGGGCGTAGGAGCGGATCAGGCTGAGCTGGGTATCCATGTCGATCCGCTTGCGCCGGGTGCCGCCGCCGCTGAGTGTGGCGTCGACGTCGACGGTGGTGTCCACCTTGACCGCGGCCATCGAGCTGTAGAGCGGGGGCGGCTGGTGGAGCCAGGCGAAGATCCAGCTGAAGAGGCCGAGCGAAGCCGCGCAGAAGAGGATCACCCACCGCCGGCGGACGATGATCTGCCAGTATTCGTCGAGATTGAGGTCGTAGGCCCGCCCCTCGGCGATCGAGGCCATGGTCAGGGCCCCGCCGGAAGCGCCTTGATGGCGGCGTCGATGGTGGTGATGGTGGTGAAGGGGTTGGTGATCAGGTCGAGCGTCGGCTGGATGTCGGCGACGAAGCGGTTCCAGTTGTCGATCGGCCGGGGAGGCACGATCACCACATCCTTGTCGTGCAACACCACGTTCTGGGTCAGATCGCCCTCATGCATGAAGCGGTTGAAATCGACCGGAATGATCTGGGGGCTGTCCCGCTCCTGCCGCACGATGCGGATATCCCGCCGGTAGGCGCTCTTCCGGAACCCCCCGGCGCGGGAGACCGCCTCGAGGAAGGTGAGCTTGCCGATATACTCGACCAGCCCCGGCTTGCCCACCGCACCGAGGACGAAGACCATGTGCTTCGACTGGGCGCGTGAGGGAATGAACACCGTATCGCCGTCGTCCATCAGCGCGTTCTCCGACCAGTCGCCCTGATTGATCGCCCGGCGCAGGTTGAGGAAGATGGTCTTGCCGCCGCGGATGATCTGCACCCTGGTCATGTCGGCCTCCCTGGTCGGGCCGCCGGTGCGGGCGATGAAGTCGACCAGCGTCTCCCGGCCGTGGAGGAAATAGGTGCCGGGGCCGGTGGGCTGCCGCTGCAGATCCTTGACCTGCCCGAAGATGGTGGCGGTCTTGCTGCGCGCCTTGAGCAGCACCACGTCGACCCGCGGCTTGCGCTGGTAGCGCGCCAGCATGCGGGTGAGCAGATCGGCCAGCTCCATCACCGACTTCCCCTGCACCGGCGGCAGATCGTCGAGATAGGGCAGCGAGACGTGGCCGTCGGCCTGCACCGTCTTCTTGTAGGTGACGCTCTTGCCGCCGGTCCAGAAGGTGAACTGCAGCTCGTCCCCCGGCCCGATGATGTAGTCGGGGATCCCCTTGTAGGTCTTGAACACCTTGTTCTGCTTGATGTGGAACAGATCGCGCTTCACCGGACGGCTGCCCACCACGGGCAGCCGCACCCCCTTCGCCGGCAGCAGACGCTCGGCGTGGACCAGCACACGGCGGTTGGAACGCAGCGCCTCCGGCGTCCTTCCCGGACGCGCCGGCCTGGAGGCGCCGAAGGCGCGCACGGTGATCCGGCGGGGCTCCACTCCCCTCCGGCGCAACAGATCGGCGATGGTCTCGGCCCGCGCCCGGGAGAGGGCCATGTTGTCGGGGAAGGGGGGGCGATGGATGGGACGGCTGTCGGCGTGGCCGGAGATGGAGAAGCGGAAGGGGGAGAGATCGGAGCCGAAGCTCTCCAGCCAGTGGAGGAAACGTCGGCGCTCCCCACCACTGAGCCGGGCCGATCCGCTGTCGAAACGGACCACCGCCGGCATCCCCTCCGGGGTGCCGCCTACCGGCACGGGGCGCTCCCGCTCGGGGCGGCTGAACGACCACACCTCCACCCCGCCATCCTCGCGCACGGCCAGCACGTCCAACAGCCCCTTGTCGAAGACGTCGCCGAGATCGAGCCGGTAGTAGATCCCATAGTCGGGCAACTGATGGGGCCAGGGGAGAAACCGCCCCTCCTGCTTCGACCACTTCCACAGCCCCAACCCCTTGCCGACCGAGGAGGCGGCGATCAGCTCCTGCAGACCGTCTCCGTCGATGTCGCCGACCCGCACCGCACGCCAGGTGCCGGTGTGGACGATCTTCTGTCGCCTCCAGGTGCCGCTGAGCTCGTCGAGGCGGTGGTCGAAGCCGGGGGCGTCGTCGACCCCGCCGCGCAACCGATGCCCCCGCTCATCCGAGTCGCGCAGATTCCCCCGGTCGCCCGCGGCGGCCACCGCCTGCTCCCTCCAGCGCATCCCGACGCCGTGGCGGCCGCCTTCGGGCGGCACCTGCAGCCAGACCCGGATCCCCCGCTGGTAGAGCCCGGCCACCACATCGGGCAGCCCGTCGCCGTCGACATCGGCCACGCAGACAGACTCGGCGTCGCCGTCCACCGGCAGCACTTCGCGGGTCCAGCGCCCCTCGCCGTCGCCGTACCAGATCTGGACGCCGCCGGCCCAGTGCCAATCCCCCTCGTAGCTGCGCTCGCGCGAACCGATATCCCCCCGCTCGGCGGCGATGATGTCCAGATGGCCGTCGCCGTCGAGATCGGCGATGTCCAGATCGACGTAGTCACCGGCGTGCTGCGGGCCGATATCGGGCATCCATCCGCCGCGGCCGTCGTTGAGCCAGACGTTGATCCCGCCGGCCTCCATCTCCCTCCCCACCCGGGCGGCGACGATGTCGGGCCAGCCGTCGGCGTTGACGTCGGCGAAGCGGACCTGATGGTAGATCCCGTTCTCGATCGGCACCGAATGGAGCTTCCAGTGCATGCCGTCCGGCTGCCACACCTGCAGCCCCCTGGTGTCTCCCTCGCCGCCGATCAACACCATCAACCGGCCGTCGCGCCCGACATCGGCGACATCGAACGCGCGCGGCTGCATCGTGGTCTTCGGCCCGGCGAAGGAGGACCAGCGGCCGTGGCCGTCGCCCGCCTCGAACACGAAACCGGCGCGCAACCCCCGCTCCCCGATGAGCAGATCGAGCTTCCCGTCCTGGTTGAGATCGACAAACTTTCCTGCGAATCCAGGAACTTGCATCTGGGGCCCGACCGGATGCATGGTGTAGGTGGGATGGGGAACCCCGCGATCGCGCAAGGAGACGGTAGGGTGGGGCACCACCGTCCGGCAGGAGGCGAGCAGCAACAACACCCCTCCCCACAGCAACACACGGCCCGACCGCGATGAGCAGACAGCAGTCATGGAGCGCGGCAATACAACGGGAAAGCCGCGAGAAGTCAAGCCGCTGCGTCGGTTCTCCATGCCGGGTAGTGGACGGTTCCCCACCGCCGGATGCAGCATGCGCGGAATCAAGCGGGGGCAACACCCCCATGCCGGCCCGGCAGAAGGTCGGCATCCGCGGCCATGGAGGGCCGCGCAAACCGCCCGCCCGCGGCGGCAGGCGACCGATGTGTGAGGAATCCGAAGCGCGCGCATGACCGTCATCTCCGAACTCTTCTCGGCCCAGCGCCGCCTCTCCCCCGCCGGCCGGCGGGGGTGGGCGATCAGCCGGCGCCTCTTCCGCGACCCGGCCCCCGCTGCGGCCGACGCCGCGGCCCTGGTCGCGCTCGGCCCCGAGGCGGTCGAGCCGTTCCGCCTGGTGCTGGAACGCCACGGCGGCCGTCACGGCAGCGCCCGGCGCGAGGCGGTGGTGGAGCTGATCGCCTCCGCCGGTGGGGAGAAGGAGGGGGACGAGACCCACAGCGCCACCGTCATCGCCCTGCTCGGCAGCTTCATCGGCGAACGGGAGGGGCTGGCCGGCGCCCGGGCGGTGGCGCGCCTGGTCCGCTTCGGCCCCCGCGTGCAGGGGGTGCTGCTCAAGGCGCTCGCGGAGGGCAACCGGTGGTGCCGCAGCGAGGCCGCCCGCGGACTGGGCCGCATCGGCGGACGGCGCGCCATCCCCGGCCTGATCGCCGCCCTCGGCGACCCCGACCCACGGGTACGCGGCGAGAGCGCCGAGGCGTTGGGCCGGCTGGGCGACCCGCAGGCGGAACAGCCCCTCTTCTCCGCCCTGACCGATCCCGACTGGCTGGTCCGGGAGAGCGCCAGCTCCGCCCTGGTCCGCTTCAGCAGCGACGCGCTGGTCGACAAACTCGTGCGCTTCCTGCAGGAGGACGAGCCCTCCATCCGCAGTCAGGCGATCCACACCCTGCGGGAGATCGACACCCCCGCCGCCCGCGAGGCGCTGGTCTCCGCCCTCGACGACCCCGATTTCGAGGTGGTCTGGGACGCCGTCGGCGCGCTGGCCGATCCCCGCCACCATCCGGCGCTGCCGGCGTTGCTGCGCCGCTTCCCCGGCGCCGACGGCGCCCTGCAGGAGCGGCTGCTCGACTGCTGCCGCAAGATCGGTCCGGAGCGCCTGCCGCCGCTCTTGCACCACGACGAAGCGCGTATCCGTCGGGCGGCGGCGGAGTTGCTCGGCCGGATGGAACAGGAGCGCTTCCTGCCGCAACTGGTCGCCGCCTGGCAGACGGAGCACGACAGGGATGTACGGACCTGGATCACACTGGCGGTGGGGCGGCTGGTCGCCGCCTGCGGCGAACGGGCGCCGGATGAGGCCGTGCAGTTGCTGATCACCGCCGCCGGCAGCGACCACCGCGCCGAGCGTTACCACGCCGAACGGCTGCTGCAGGATCTCCCCCATCCGCTCGCCCGCCGCTTCCGCCACCCCGCGGGCGCCACACAGGTGGCCATCGACTGTCCCGGCTGTCTGGAGCCGGTCCGGCTGACACCGCCGCTCACCGGCCGGCGCTGGCACTGCCCCCACTGCCGGCTCACCTTCTCCATCCGCACCGGCGCCGACCGGCTGATCGTCACCCCCCTGGTCCACACCCCCCGACGGGAGGAGGAGCGGCGGGCCGATGCACCGTGGTACGAGGTGCTCGGGGTGGCGCCGGATGCCGAATCGGAGACGATCCGCCACGCCTTCCGCGGGCTGCTCAAGCAGTACCACCCCGACCGGGTGGCCGGCCTCGGCCCCGAGTTTCAGCGACTGGCCGAGGAGAAGACCCGCCGGCTCACCCGTGCGCTGCGCGCCGGGCTGGCCGCGCGGGGAGAAGCCGAAGGGGGAAAGCCACCGGCGTAGGCGCCCGCCCCCTTACCGATCCCCCCCTTCCAGGGCC
>RFFX01000019.1 GCA_003696765.1 Zetaproteobacteria bacterium
CGCAGATCCCAGCCGTAGGCATCCACCGGCACCGTCACCTTGAAAAACTTCCAGGTGCTCGCGTATTGATCCACAACCGAAACAGAACCGCCGTTGAAGCCGATCTGCGGCGAGGGAATCGCGCTGGTGGTGAGGTTAAAGGTTCCCAATGCCTGACCGGGACTATAAACACCGATATACCAGATGTCGGCGGGCAGGGAGGGGAGTTGCAACAATCCGCTGGCGGATGAATAGTCAATATGACTGGAACTGTTATCGTAGGTGGAACCATTGCTGCGGTAATTCCAACTGCTCGGCACCGCGTTGCGCCGGATCGCCAGCTGGGTGCCGGGCGTGGCGTTGGAGAGCGCCAACTGCCAGCCGAGTTGCGACAGGAAGGCGTTCACATCCGTCACCTGATAATAACGCCAGCCGGACTGGTTCTGGAACGCCGTTCCGTTGGATAGCGGTGAGGTGGATGCATAGGGGTTGCCGACGGCGGCCGGATCGTTGATCACGGCGGCCGGTGTAATCACCGGATTGTTGCTGGTCAGCGTGAAGCTGTAGGCGCCGATGCCGTGCACGGTCACATACCACACCCCGTTGGTCAGCGTTGGCGGCACATGGGTGATCGAGTCGGTGACACCGGCCGGTGCCTCGGAGAATCCGTCGTTGTTCCACAGATTGGGCACTGCGCCCTTGCGCACATAGAGATTGGCATTGCCACTGGTGGGGCTCAAGTTGGTTTGCCAGGCGATCTGCTGCAGGGGCACATCGATCCTGTAGGTGACATAACCAAAGCCCGCGTCATCGGTGCCGGTGAGGGTGAAATCAAAATTGGCCTTACCGGAGGCGCCGGCGACATAGCTCGGCTCGGCATTCGGAATCCGCACCTGCTGCTTGCGCGAGTCAAGGTTGATCACCGTGCCGGGAGCCGCCGCCACCCCGATGTAATAGACCGCATTGCTCAGATAAGGCGGCACCACCAGCATCTGGCCGTGCGCCAACCTGCCCGATCCATAATCGGATGTGCCGTATTCGCTGCGATCAAAGAAGGTATTGGAAGCGTTGGCGATCACCGCCTTGCCCTGACGCACATAGAGGGCGTAGGGGTCGCCATTCAGCCACAGGCGCCACGCCTCGGTGTAGCTGTCGATGGAAACACGAAAAGTCGCCATGCCCTCAGGACCCACCGTCACCTGTCCGCCGGCGGCGGCAGTCGTGCCGACCGTGCCGAGGTCATGCACAAAAAGATCACCGCTGACCAGATTCCACTGCGCTCCGGGGGTGGCATGCACGCGGATATACCACACGGAATTAGGGGTAAACTGGCTGTTGTCGAGGGTGATGGCATCGGGACCGACGCGGGTCGAGTAGTAGCTGCCGTTCCCTGTGGGTGCATTGGTGGCCTGCATATACATATCGGCCTCGCCCTGAAGCACATTCAGCCGACTGCGCCAGCCACCATGAATCCCCGGTTGCGCCACCACCTTGAACAGATAGTCACCGCCGTAACTGTCCGCCGGCAGGGCAAGCTGGGTGCCGTTCTCAACGGTACCGTCATCCCAGACAACGCTGCGGGCGTACTCCGGCGTGACATAGAGGTCGGCAACGGCGGAGCTGTTGTAGATCGCTGTCAGGTCGAGCCGATAGCTGTAGCCGTCGTGGATCAGCGTTGGATCGACAAGGAGTGTGGGCTGGGTTGAGGATGAGGATGACAAAATCCGCCTTGGATTGGCGGGATCCGAGTAGATGTCCCACAACTCCAGCCGTACAGCGGCCGATGCCGGGGCGGTGATCCGGTACCCTTTTTGACCAACGGGGGCATCGAGCCGCCAGCTTCGGATCTGGTTGGCGGCCAGGGAGACCCCCGCTGCACTGTAGGCGTCGGTGATCGTGCCCAGGCTTGCCGCATGTGACGATGTGGCCGGAAACATGAACCAAACTGCTATGGTGACCAACAAGGTCTGTGCCGCCCGCCCGACCACGGAAGCCCATCGAAAGAACGTCATCGCTCCCTCCGCAAAGAAAACCAGACCGGCAAATCGCAGCAGACGTACGGATACCGTCAATCCCCAATTTGGGGGATAGGCAAGGCAAGAAGCCGCACAGGAATCAAGGCCATGTCCGGATTTTCCCCAACGTAACCACATGGTTTCACCACATGGAGCCATGTGGAAAAGGAAAGGATGCGCCGCTCCCGGGCCGCCGTTAGCGTTGGCCCATGATTGTACAGACCGTAGGTGCCGCCCAGGCCGCCGCCCTCGCCCTGATCCAGGGCCTGACCGAATTCCTGCCCATCTCCTCCTCGGCCCATCTCGCCCTGCTGCCGATGCTCACCGACTGGCCCGACCAGGGGCTGGCCTTCGACTGCGTGCTCCATCTCGGCTCGCTCACCGCGGTCCTCCTCTACTTCCGCAGCGAACTCGCCGCCATGACCACCGGCTTCGCCCGCACCCTGGCCGCCCGCCGCATCGACGCCGACCCCGACGGACGGCTGGCCTGGTACATCCTGCTGGCCACTATCCCGGTCGGTGCCGCGGGCCTCGCCTTCAAGGATGTCGTCGAGCACGACCTGCGCACCATCGCGGTCATCGCCACCACCTCGATCCTCTTTGGACTGCTGCTCGGCTGGGCCGACCTGCGCGGCAGCCGCCGTTTGCGCGACGACGACTGGAGCCTGCGTGATGCCCTGCTGGTCGGCGCCGCCCAGGCGGTGGCGCTGATCCCCGGCACCTCCCGCTCCGGAATCACCATGACCGCAGCGCTGATGCTCGGTTACAGCCGTGAGGCGGCCGCCCGCTTCTCCTTTCTGCTGTCGATCCCGGTGATCGTGCTCGCCGGCGGCCTCAAGGTGAAGGAGTGGGTACAATCAACCGGCCCACAGCCGGAGAGCGCCGCCATCCTCTTCTTCGGCTACCTGCTCTCCGCACTCTCCGCCTGGCTCTGCATCCACTACTTCCTCAAATATCTCAACCTCATCGGCATGGGGCCGTTCGTGGTCTACCGCATCCTGCTGGGAGCTGCCCTGTTCCTGCTGCTATGGTAGCCGGCACCCTCCACGCTCCAGCACCGCGGACCGAACGTCCGTGAGGTGATCACCGCGCCGCAGATCGACCCGGTCGCCCTCCGGCTGGGGCCGCTGGCCATCCACTGGTACGGCCTGATGTACATCGCAGGCTTCGTCACCGCATGGCATCTGGTGCGCTGGCAGTTGCGGCGGGACGGGCTGTGGCAGAGTGTGGTCACCCCCGAGGCCTACGAGGGGCTCTTCTCCACACTGATCCTCGGCGTGGTGCTCGGCGGCAGGATCGGCTACATCCTCTTCTACAACCTCCCCTACTACCTCGCCCACCCGATCGAGATGCTCTATGTCTGGCGGGGGGGGATGAGCTTCCACGGCGGCCTGGTCGGCCCGATCATTGCCGGCTGGTGGTACTGCCGCCGCCACGACCTGCCGCTGCTCAAACTGGCCGACCGCTTCTTCACCGTCGCGCCGATCGGTCTGGCGCTGGGGCGGATCGGCAACTTCATCAACGGCGAACTCTGGGGGCGGGTGACCGACCTGCCGTGGGCGATGGTCTTCCCCGCCGCCGGCCCCGAGCCGCGCCACCCGAGCCAGCTCTACGAGATGACCCTCGAAGGGTGGCTGCTCTTCGCCCTGCTCTGGAGCCAGCGCCGGCGCGATTGGCCCGACGGCGCCCGCGTCGCCCTCTTTCTGGTCGGCTACGCATCGGCCCGCATCTTCTGCGAACAGTTCCGCCAGCCCGATCCGCAGCTCGGGTTCCTCTACGGCCCGCTGACCATGGGAATGGTGCTCTCCTCCCTGATGCTGCTGGTCGGATCCCTCTGGCTGTGGCGCCTTTTCCGGCGCCAGCTAGAGTTCCCGCCGCAACACTCCGAATCCCGACCCGCAGGAGCCGCGCGCCATGCCGATCGACATCTTCATGAATCAGCTCTCTCCCACCATGACCGAGGGGAAGATCGCCCGCTGGCTGAAGAAGGAGGGCGACGAACTGGTCTCCGGCGAGGTACTGGTCGAGGTGGAGACCGACAAGGCGACGATGGAGATGGAGGTGGTCGACGAAGGAATCCTGCACGCCATCCTGGCGCCGGAAGGGGCGGTGGTGCCGGTCGGCGCGCCGATCGCCGTCGTCGCCGAAGAGGGAGAGGAGATTCCTGAAGATTACCGGCCGCAGGTGCCCGACCAGGCGGAACCGTCGGCCGACGCCCCCGATGCGCAGCCGGAGGCGGCGGCCACCGGGTCGGCCACGCCCGCGCCCACGCAGCAGGCCGCAACACAGCCGACGGAAGCTTCTTCCGACCAACAGGCTGGAGCCGGCAAGGCATCCGGCCTGTTCAACCCCGACGGCGAATACGATGTGGCGGTCATCGGCGCCGGCCCCGGCGGCTATGTGGCGGCGATCCGTGCCGCACAGCTCGGGTTGAAGACCGCCTGTATCGAATCGACTCACCTGGGCGGCATCTGCCTCAACTGGGGCTGCATCCCTACCAAGGCGCTGCTGCGCACCGCCGAGCTGGTGCAGACCATCCGCCACCACGGCAAGGAGCTGGGGCTGGGCATCGACAGACCGGCGCCCGACCTGGCCGCGGCCGTCGCCCGCTCGCGCAAGATCTCCGCCAAACTCAACAAGGGGATCGGCTTCCTGTTCCGCAAGAACAAGGTGACCCACATCGAGGGCACCGCCCGTTTCGACGGCCCCGATCGCCTGCTGGTCACCCACGAGGGCGAGACACGCCAGGTCACGGCCAAACATGTGATCATCGCCACCGGCGCCCGGCCGCGCGCCTTCCCCGGCATGGAGATCGACGAAGAGGTGGTAGTCACCTACAAGCAGGCGCTGGTGCCCGGATCCCTGCCGGAGCGGCTGACCATCATCGGCTCCGGGGCGATCGGCATGGAGTTCGCCTACTTCTACAACGCCATGGGCAGCAAGGTGACGGTGCTGGAGGCGGCGGATCAGCTGCTGCCGCTGGAGGATGCCGAGATCGCCGCCGTGGTCGCCAAAAGCTTCAAAAAACAAGGGATTACCACCATCACCGGCGCCATGGTCCAGTCGGCGCGCAACGAAGAGGGGCGCGGCGTGGTCGTCTACCAAAAGGATGGCGAGGAGCAGCGCGTTGAAAGCGACCAGGTGCTGGTCGCCGTCGGCGTGCTGGGCAACACCGACGGTCTCGGGCTGGAGCAGACGAAGGTGAAGGTCGATCGCAACACCATCGCGGTGGACGACTACTACCGCACCGACCACCCCGGCATCTACGCCATCGGCGATGTAATCGGCGCGCCGGCACTGGCCCATGTCGCCAGTCATGAGGGAATCGTCTGCGTCGAGGCGATCGCAGGATGCAATCCCCACCCGATCGACTACGAACGCATCCCCGGTTGCACCTACTGCCAGCCGCAGGTCGGCTCGATCGGCCTGACCGAGGCGGAGGCGGCAGAGCGCGGCA
>RFFX01000020.1 GCA_003696765.1 Zetaproteobacteria bacterium
TCACAGGCGAAGAGGCTGCCGGTGCGACCGAATCCGGTGGCGATCTCGTCGAGGATGAGCAACACTCCGTAGCGATCGCACAGCCTGCGCGCGCCGCGGACGAACTCCGGCGCATGGAAGCGCATCCCCCCCGCCCCCTGGACCAGCGGCTCGAAGATGAGCGCCGCGATCTCATGGTGGCGCGTCTCCATCAGCCGTTCGAGGTCGGCTAGTTGATCGGGGTGCCAGCGCGCCCCCGCCGGCGCCTCGGCGAAGAGATGGTCGGGGAGCATGCCGGTGAAGAGGTGGTGCATGCCGGAGACCGGATCGCACACCCCCATGGCGCCGAAGGTGTCGCCGTGGTAGCCGTGGCGGATGGTCAGCAGCCTGCGGCGGCCCGGCTCGCCCTGCGACCGCCAGTACTGCAGCGCCATCTTGATCGCCACCTCGACCGCCACCGAGCCGGAGTCGGCGAAAAAGATCGCCTCCATGCCGGAAGGGGCGATGGAGAGCAACCGCCTCCCCAGCGCCGCTGCCGGCGGATGGGTCAGCCCGCCGAACATCACATGGCTCATCCGGCGTGACTGCTCCACCAGCGCCCGGTCGAGCTCGGGCACGCGGTAGCCGTGGATGGCACACCACCACGAGGCCATGCCGTCGATCAGCCGCCGGCCGTCGGCCAGCACCAGCTCCACCCCTTCGGCCGCCACCACCGGCCAGACCGGATCGATCGCCGGCATCGGCGCATAAGGGTGCCACAGATGGTCGCGGTCGAAGCCGATCCAGTCGTCGACCGGTGTACTCCGGGCCACCGCACGAGGCCGCACGGTTGCCGCACCTTCCTCCCGTACGGTGCCGCTCAACCCCCGGCGATCTCCCGCAACATCGTCGCCACCGCCTCCGCAGCCTGGGCCACCGCCTCCCGGTCGCAGCCGCTGACCACGATCTCGCCGTGGGGATCGTCGGCGCAACGCCGCGGATAGGAGCCGATCTCCACCTCGGGAAAGCGCTCCTGGATGGCCTGCAGCCGGCGGTAGAAGCGGCTCTCGAAGCCGCGGAAGGGGAGTGTGCGGCGGTGGATCGTCCTCCCGCCGAAGCGGGGCAGGATCGCCTCCAGCTGCGAACGGAAGATCTCCGGCACCCCGGCCAGCACGAAGATGCCGTCGATCGCCGCCCCCGGAGCGATCGACTTCGGACAGACGATCGGCTCGGCTCCCTGCGGCAGCCGGGCCATACGTCGCCGCCCCTCGTTGAGCTGGTCGGCGCCGTAGTGGGCGCGCATCAACTCCAGTGTCGCCGCATCGGTCAGGAGCGGCACACCCAGGGCGGCGGCGACCGCCTCCATGGTGATGTCGTCGTGGGTCGGGCCGATGCCGCCGCAGGTGATCACCGCCGGCGCGCGGGCGCGCAACCGGCCGAGCGTGGCCACGATCACCTCCCGGTCGTCGGGTACCACCGCCACCTCGATCAGGCGGCAGCCGCGATCAAAGAGCCGCTGCGCGGCGACAAAGCTGTTGGCCTCCCGGGTGCGGCCGGAGAGCAGCTCGTTGCCGATGGCCACGAAGCCGGCCCGATCGAAACGCGCGGTCACCGCACTACACCGCTCCGGTGGCGCACCCATCCGCGGCCGCCATTCCGCCCTCTCGCGTTGCCGATGTCAGATCCACCGCCACAGATCGCACGAGAAGCCGATCGCCGGCAGGTCCCGACCGTGGGCGGCCATCATGGCGTCGTAGCGGCCGCCGTGGAGCAACACCCGGCTGTGCCCCTCGGCGTAGCCGCAGAAGATGGTGCCGCTGTGGTAGAGAAAGCGGGGGGTGAGCAGACCGTCGACCTCCACCCGGCAGCATCCCCCCAGCACCTCCTCGAGCCGGCGGCGGAGCGTATCGAGCAGATCCACCGCACGCCCGAAGGCGTCGTTGATCCCGGCGTGGTCCCGCAACAGCTCCAGATCGCCGCCGTCGCGGACCATGGCCGTCAACAACGCTGCGGCATCCGCCGCCACGCCGGCGCCGTCGAGCGCCCGGTGCAGATCCTCGGGCGAACGCCGTCGCAGCAGCGCCACCCAGTAGGCGAGGTCGGCATCTTCCCCCAGCAGGCTCTGCAGCAGACCGATGTGGCCGATGCGCAACAGCGGCGCATCGAAGCCGGCCTGCACCATCGCCCGGCCGGCCAGCTGCAGCACCTCGATCTCCGCCTCGATCCCGCCGATGCCGAAGAGCTCGATCCCGGTCTGCCACTGCTGCCGCCCCTCTCCCCCCTCTCCGGCGCGGGCGAGCACCACCGGCCCGGAGTAGTGGAGCCGCAGCTCGCTCTGCTGTCGCAGGCGCGTGGCCGCCAGGCGGGCGATCTGCGGCGTGATGTCCGGCCGCAGCGCCAGCTGTCCGGCATCGGCCGGGTCGGAGAAGACGATGGTCTGCTCGGCGAGGAAGCGGCCGGCACCGCAGGCGAGCGACTCCGGCCGTTCGACGATCGGAGGGATCACCTCCTGATAGCCGGCATCGGCAAAGAGCTCCGCCAGCCGGCGCTGGAGCGAACGCAAGGCCTCCGCCCGCACACCGAAGGCATCATCGATACCGACGACCGGACGCAGCGCCGCAGCGACCTCCACCGGCTATCCTTCCAGCCGAATCAGCCGGGCCATCTCGATGGCATCGAGCGCCGCCAGCTCGTCGAGCACCGCATCGTCGGGGGTGGAATCGACACTGACCAGCGCCACCGCCTTGCCGGAGGTGCCGCGACGTCCGAGGCGGAAGTCCCCGATGTTGATCCCCGCCCGGGCCAGCACCGCCCCGACGCCGGCGATCACTCCGGGGCGGTCGTGGTTCTCCAGGAAGATCATGGTGCCGCGCGGATCCATCTCCAGCTCACAGCCGTCGATGGTGACCAGACGAGGGCGGGTGCCGTCGAAGAGCACCCCCTCGACAGAGCGGCGGCCGTCGTCTCCCTCCACCTCGACCCGGATCAGGCTGGAGAAGTGGTCACTGCGGGCACGCGCCGCCTCGGCCACCTCGATGCCGCGGTCGCGGGCGATCACCCCGGCGTTGACCGCGTTGACCTCGTCGAAGCTGTGGGTGAGCAGCCCCTGCAGCAGGGCGTTGACCAGCGGCTTGCGGTTCATGGAGGAGACCGCCCCCTCGAAATGGAGCGTCACCCGGCTGTAGCCCGGCCGCATCATCTGGCCGACGAACTCGCCCATGCGGCGGCAGAGCGTGACGAACGGCCCCAGCTCGCGCGACTCCTCCTCGCCGACCGACGGGACGTTGATCCCGTTCTTCACCCTCCCCTCGAGCAGGTAGTCGCTCATCTGCTCGGCGATCTGCACGGCGACGTTCTGCTGCGCCTCGTCGGTCGAGGCGCCGATGTGGGGGGTGAAGGTGACGTTCTCCAGGGAGAAGAGCCGGTTCTCCCGTGCCGGCTCCTCGGCATAGACGTCGAGCGCCGCCGCGCGCAGATGGCCCGACTTGCACGCATCGAACAGCGCATCCTCGTCGACGATCCCGCCGCGGGCGCAGTTGACCAGGATCGCGCCGCGCTTCATCCGCCCGAGGATCTTCGCATCGATCAGGTTGCGCGTCGCCTCGACCAGGGGGACGTGGATGGTCAGGACATCGACCATCTCCGCCAGCGCCTCCAGTGTCTCCACCTTGGTCACCCCCATCGCCTCGGCACGCTCGCGCGAGATGAAGGGGTCGTAGACGAAGACCTCCATCCGCAGGCCGCGCAGCCGGTCGCAGACGATGGCACCGATGTTGCCCGCGCCGACCACCCCCGCCTTCTTCCCGGTCAGCTCCACCCCCATGAAGCGGGACTTCTCCCACTTGCCGGCTCGGGTGGATGCGTCGGCCTGCGGAATCATGCGCGCCGCCGCCGCCAGATGAGCGACGGCCAGCTCGGCGGTGGTCACCGTATTGCCGAAGGGGGTGTTCATCACCACGATGCCGCGGCGTGAGCAGGCATCGACATCGATGTTGTCCACCCCGATGCCGGCGCGCCCGATCACCTTCACCCGCCTGGCCGCATCGAGCAGCGCCCCTTCCAGACGGGTGGCCGAGCGGACGGCGATGCCGTCGTAGTCGCCGGCGATGGCCAGCTTCTCCTCCTCGGAGAGGCCCGGCTTGTAATCCACCTCGATCCCCCGGCGGCGGAAGATCTCCACCGCCTGGGGGCTCATCTTGTCCGCGATCCAGACCTTGGCCATGGCGTCACACCCGGGGGAAACGGCCGGCGAGCACCCGCTGCGCCGCCGCCACCCCCCTGCCCATCTCCACATCGGCGCCGAAGCGGTCGAGCGCCATCTCGATGGCGCTGATCGCGGTGACGATGTCGAAGACGTCGTAGTAGCCGAGGTGGGCGATCCGCACGATCTTCCCTTTGAGATGATCCTGACCGCCGGCGAAGGTGACCCCCATGGTATCGCGCAGATATTTGACGAAGGCGGCGCCGTCGATCCCCTCGGGTACCCAGGCGCCGGTGGCCGAGGTGGCCGGCGCAGAGGAGATCAGCTCCATGCCCAGGGCCCGCACCCCGGCGCGGGCCGCCTCCGCCAACAGGGCATGGCGGGCGTAGAGCACCGACAACCCCTCTTCACGCATCATCCGCAACACCTCGTTGAGGCCGGTGATCAGGGAGACCGCCGGGGTCCATGCGGTGGTATCCTTCCCCTTCATCTGACTCTTCCGCTCGACGGTCAGATCGAAATAGAAGCTCCCCTGCGGGGATGGGCGAGCAAGCGACCAGTACTTCTCCGAACAGGCCAGCATGGCCAACCCCGGCGGCAGCATGAAGGCCTTCTGCGAGCCGGAGATCACCACATCCAGCCCCCAGTCGTCCATCGGCATCTCGATCACCCCGAGGGCGGTGATGGCATCGACCACGATGGCACACCCCTCTCGCTGCGCGGTCAACGCGGCGATCTCGCGTACCGGATGTTCGGTGGTGGTCGAGGTCTCCGAGGCCTGGACGAAGACCCCCTTCGCCTCGGGATGGTCGTCCAGTGCCTCCGCGACCGCCCCGACGGTGACCGGCTCGCCCCACGGCACCTTGATCTCCACCGCATGGATGCCGTGCCGGACGGCGATCTTCCCCCAGCGCTCGCCGAACTTGCCGCCGTTGACGTAGATGATGGTGTCGCCGGGCGCGCAGAGATTGACCATCGCCGCCTCCATCGCGCCGGAGCCGGAGGAGGCGAGCATCAACGGATCCTGGCCGGTGCCGAACACCTCCTTGAGCATCTCCCGGGTCTCGGCGAAGAGGGCGGAAAACTGCGGTGTGCGGTGGTGGATCATCGGCTGCGCCATGCGTAGCAGGACACGCTCGGGGACGGCCGTCGGCCCGGGCGAAAGCAGATAGTGTTTGATCAATGCGTTCCTCTCCTTGTTTCGGATGATTGCGCAGACGGCTGCACAGGGCATCGCCGCAGGCGCTTCGCCCCTTTGTCTTCCACCGATCTCCACAGACAACCCGCCGCGCCGCACGGCATGCCGACGCCGTAACGACGGCTGCTTGCGAAACCACCGGAAAAGACGCCCGATCGGTGACGTTTCTCCATACACGAGAACAGGTTGCACGAACAACCTGACGTTGTGCACGAACAGAACGGCCGCGAATGCCGCTCTGACGGGCACCACGGCGGTCCCGTCATGCCGCCACGGAATCGTGCGCGATCGGGCAGGGCGATGCGCATGGTAGGAACGGACCCATGCAATGCAAACCGCTCCCCCACCCCAAAGGCAGCCTCCCGCGCTTGACATCGCCTCACGGCCGCAGGCAGGGTTGCGGCCAAGCGGTCGGCGGCGGAAGAGCGTCGCCCCGTTCGCCCCCCTTCCGGCCGGAAGCCATCCGATCCGCGGCCGGA
>RFFX01000021.1 GCA_003696765.1 Zetaproteobacteria bacterium
GAGCGCGTCGAACCGCTCCGCCTTGGCCAGATCGTAGTAGTTCTCCAGCATGGAGAGCAGCAGCGACTTGCCGAACCGGCGCGGACGGAGGAAGAGCAGTTGATCGCCGGCCTCCTCGATGTCGCGGATGGCGGCGGTGCGGTCGACATAGAAATAGCCGCCTTCGATCAGCCGCTGGAAATCATGAATGCCGTAGGGGAACTTCATGATGGAATCGCAAAAAGTCCCTCCGTGGATTTTTTGGCTTCACGGCGATCGAAGCGCAGTCTTAGATCACCTTACAAATCAATCGCCTGCTTGCGCAAGCTCTTGATGTACGCGGCACGTCGACGCCGCGATGATGGTTTCTTGCGCAACCATGGATGATGGAATCGCAAAAAGTCCGTCCGTGGACTTTTTGCTTGACGGGGATCGAAGAGCGCGGTCTTCGATCCCCTTACAAATCCGTCGGTTGCGTTTGCAACCTCCGGATTTGCGCGACCCTCCATGGTCGCGATGATGGTTTCTTGCGAAACCATCATAGATGCACCTCGCGCGATTGCGTCAGGCATGCACTGTTGCAGGGCGTGGAGAATCCGCAAGAGGCCAAGGTAGGCCTTGGCTGCCGCTTCGTCAATGCCACCAACCCTCGACCGGGTGCCTGTTTGCTTGAAACGCCCATTTTGCCCCCGAAAAGGGGCGTCAGGTCTGATGGAATCGCAAAAAGTCCGTCCGTGGACTTTTTTGGCTTGACGGCAATCGAAGAGCGCGGTCTTAGATCACCTTACAAATCAATCGCTTGCTTGCGCAAGCTCTTGATTTGCGCGGCCGTCCATGGCCGCGATGCCGGCTTCTTGCGAAGCCGTCAGGCACGAAACGCCCGTTCTCTGGAGTATTGATCGCTATTTTTTCAACCACTTCACTTGGTCCGACCCCGATGTGCCCGATGTGCCACCCGATGTGCCATGTGTGGCCCCCCGACTGTCTATTGAAGATCGTCTCATGACGCGCCGCTGCCGAACTGTTCCCGGCGCAGCGCCCGGGCCTCGCGCAGCAGCGCCCCCCGCCCGAGCAGCAGCCGCAGGTGGCTGCCGCCGGCCTTGTGCCAGCAGTGGGCGCCGCGCAGTCCGGAGAGGAGCAGCGCCCGCACCCGTTGGGTGTTGCCCGGCTGCTGCAGGTATTCCCGTCGTCCCCGCACCACCACCCTGGGCTTCATCCTGCTGATGGTCTCCCCGTAGAGCGTGGCGATGGCCGCGATGACGTTGTCGTGCAGCGGGTCGCCGAAATAGCGCAGTTGTTTGTGGATGCGGTCCAGCCCCTCGGCCAGGGTGCGCAGGGTCTCCGGCCGATGGCGCAGCCGCTTCTCCAGCGCGATCAGGTTGGCGGCGTAGGTGAGCATCGGCCTGGCCTCCTGCAGTTCGACCGAGCCGGAGAAGATCCGCTCGATCCACACCACCCCCCGGTGGAGCCGGGCGGGCTGGCCGCCGTAGAGGGCCAGCGCATCGCCCCCTTCGGCGAAGAGGGCGGTGATCGCATCGGCCAGGGCGCGCTCGTCGCACCGCCCCTGTCGGGCGATGGACTGGACCATGGCCACCGGCTGGAGGATGGCGGCCAGCGCCAGGAGGCGGGCGCGGGTACGGTTCACGCCGGGGCGAGCAGGGAGAGGATCTGCTCCAGACCGCCGTGGTCGATCGCGGCGTCGGCGGCACGCCGCACCGCCGGTTTGGCGTGGAAGGCGATCCCCAGCGCCGCCGCCTGCAGCATCGGCAGGTCGTTGGCGCCGTCGCCCACGGCGACACACTGTTCCGGCGCGATCTCCCATGCCCGGCGCTGCTGCAGCAGCAGCCGCCGCTTCTCGTCGGCGTCGACGATCCTGCCCAGCAGCCGGCCGGTGAGGCGGCCGTCGCGGATCTCCAGCCGGTTGGCGGCGGCGAAGTCGAGGCCGAGCCGCGGGGTGAGCCGGTCGGTGAACCAGGTGAAGCCGCCGGAGACCAGCCCCACCTTCCAGCCGTGGCGGTGGAGGGTGGCGATCAGCGTCTCCGCGCCGTCGTTCAGTTGGATGCAGCGGTGGTAGACCTGATCGAGCACCTCGGTCTCCACCCCGGCGAGCAGGGCCACCCGTTCGATCAGCGAGGCGCGGAAGTCGAGCTCCCCCTCCATCGCCCGCCGGGTGATGGCCGCCACCTTCGGCTTGATGCCGAGGAATGCGGCGATCTCGTCGATGCACTCGCACCGGATCAGGGTGGAGTCCATGTCCATGAAGAGCATGCCGGGCCGGCCGAGGGTGGGGCGGCTGGGGGTCATGTGTTGCAATGCTCCAGCAGGGGGTGGAGAAAATCAATGCAACAGGCGATCTGCGCCATCGCCTCCTGTGCCTCGTCCATGCGGATGGTCAACGCCCCGTCCGGGGTGAGGGCGAAGCGCCTCGGTTCGGCCTGGACCCGGCGGAGCAGCAACATCGGCTCGATGGGGGAGTCGGCGGTGAAGTGGATGGTGGCGGTGCGGCGGGAGAAGTCGATGCGCCGGATGCGCAACCTGCCCGCATGTCGGCGCAACCGGGCCAGCGCCAGGCAGAGCCGCACCTCGGTCGGCGGCCTGCCGAAGCGGTCACTGATCTCGTCGAGCAGCCGGTCGGCCTCCTCGTCCTCCCCGATATTGCCGATACGCCGGTAGAGCGCCAGCCGCTCCCCGGTCTGCGGGATGTAGTCGGGCGGCAGGATGGCGGGGAACGGATGTTCGATCCGGCAGGCGGGGGTGCGCGGCTTCGATGGCGCGCCGCGCACCTCTTCGATCGCCTCCCCCAGCATCTCCAGATAGAGGTCGATGCCGACGGCCTGGATCCTGCCGCTCTGCTCCACTCCCAGGAGGTTGCCCGCGCCGCGGATCTCCATGTCCTGCCGCGCCAGCATGAAGCCGGCCCCCAGCTCGCTGTGGGCGGCGATCGCCTGCAGACGCTCGCGCGCCTCGGCGGTCATGGCGCGCGGATCGGGGGTGAAGAGGTAGGCGAAGGCCTGGCGGTGGCTGCGTCCCACCCGGCCGCGGATCTGGTGCAACTGGGCCAGCCCGAGCAGATCGGCCCGCTCGACGATGATGGTGTTGGCGTTGGTCACATCCAGCCCCGATTCGATGATGGTGGTGCAGACCAGGATGTGCAGCCGCCCTTCGTAGAAGGCGAGCATCGCCCGGTCGAGCATCGCCGGCCCCATCCGGCCGTGGGCGACACCGATCTCCGCCTCGGGCAGCTGGGCGCGCAGCCGCTCGGCCACCCGCTCGATGCTTTTGACATGGTTGTGCAGATAGTAGACCTGCCCGCCGCGGTAGAGCTCGCGCCGGATCGCCTCGGCGGCCAGTTCGGGGCGGAACGGGGCGACGATGGTGCGGATTGCCTCCCGCTCCCCCGGCGGGGTGGCGATGATCGAGACGTCGCGCAGGCCGGAGAGGGTCTGGTGGAGGGTGCGCGGGATGGGGGTGGCGCTCATGGTGAGGAGGTTGATGCCGGCGTGGAGCTCCTTGAGCCGCTCCTTCTGCCGGACGCCGAAGCGGTGCTCTTCGTCGATGATCAACAGGGCGAGATCGGCGAAACGGATGGAGGATTGCAGCAGCCGGTGGGTGCCGACGACGATCTGGATGGCGCCGTCGGCGAGCTGCGCGCGGATGCGGCCCGCATCCGCCTGCCCCTGCAGCCGGCTGAGCAGGGCGATGGTGATGCCGGTGCCGGCGAAGCGTTCGCGCAGGGTGGCGTAGTGCTGGTTGGCCAGTACGGTGGTCGGCGCCAGCAGCGCCACCTGCCGGCCGCAGGCGGCGGCGACGAAGGCGGCGCGCATGGCCACCTCGGTCTTGCCGAAGCCGACGTCGCCGCAGATCACCCGGTCCATCGGCGTCGGCGCCTTGAGATCGGCCAGTACCGCGTCGATGGCCTGGTGCTGGTCCTCGGTCTCCTCGAAGGGGAAGGCGGCGCAGAACTCCTCGTAATACTCCCGCACCTCGTCGACGTCGATCGGCCGGGGCGGCGCGGTGCGGCGGGCGGCCTCGGTGGCGATCAGCTCGTGGGCGATGGCCAGCAGATCCTTCTTGACCCGTTCGCGGGTGCGCTTCCACTGTTCGCCGCCCGGCTTGCTCAGCGGAGGATCTGGGTCGCCGACGTAGCGGTGGAGGCGGTCGAGCTCCTCCACCGGGACGAAGATCGAACTCTCGCCGCGGTATTCGATGTGCAGAAAGTCGCACGGCTGTCCGGGCTCGACCTCCATCGTCTCCAGTCCGCGGTAGCGGCCGATGCCGTGATCCTCGTGGACCACCAGCGCGCCGGGGGTCAGCTCCTGCAGCCGCTGGAAGAGGTTGGCCCGGATCGAGGAGGCCTGCGTACTCCGTCGGCGGGGGATGCGCTGGCCGAGCAGCTCCCGGCCGGTGAGCAACAGGAGCCGCCGGTCGGGCAGTTCCATCCCCTCGTCGAGGAAGCCGAGGGCGCAGGCGACGCTTCCCGGCTCTTCGGGCAGGTCGTGCAGCCCCCGGCAGTCGGCGATCGGTCGGTGGAGCGGCGCACACGCCTCGATCATCCGTTCGCGCTGCCCCGGTCCGTGGGCGACCAGCAGCAGCCGCCAGCCATCCTCCAGCCGGCCGGCGAGCTGCCCGCGCAGGGCGTGCAGCGGCGCCCGCCGGCCGGCGAAGCGGGCCAGTGAGGGAGGCGGGGCGATCTCCTCGCCGGCGAGCCGGGCCAGCGCCACGGTCTCGATCGCCGTTTCGGTGGCGAAGAGCTCCTGCGGGCTGATCGCCGGCTCTTCGGCGTGGCGCATCAGCTCGAACTGCGCCCGCACCTGGGCGGCGAAGCGGTCGCGTGCGCTGGTGAGATTGCCGCTTCTGCTGGTGACCAGCGCCTCCTCCGGCAGATAGTCGCACAGCCGGGCGCATCCTTCGTAGGCCAGCGGCAGCAGCGATTCGATCCCGGGGTGGGGGCGGCCGGCCTCGGCGGCGGTGACCATCGGATGGCCGCGCAGGTGGGGGAAGCGGGCGCGGAAGGCGGCGCAGAAGCGGCGGCGTCCCGGCCCGTCGAGGATCACCTCGCGCACCGGCACCGAGGTGAAGGCGTCGATCTCCTCGCCGGAGCGCTGGCTGTCGATGTCGAAATGGCGGAGGGAGTCGATCTCGTCGCCGAAGAGCTCGATGCGGATCGGCCGCCGTGCGGTCGGCGGCCAGATGTCGACGATGCCGCCGCGAACCGCGAACTCTCCGGAGTCGAGCACGCGATCGACCGGCTGCATGCCCGCCTCGGTGAGCTGATGGCGCAGCGCCACCGGATCGAGCGTGTCGCCGCGCCTGATCTGCCAGACATGGGCGGCCACCGCCGTGGGCGGGGCGATCCGTTGCAGCCAGGCGGGCAGGGCGGTGAGCAGCACGCCGGCGGGGTCGGGGGTGCGCAGCAGCCGGCTCAAGGTGGCGAAGCGCTCGCCGACGATGGCGTGGTGCGGGCTGACCCGGTCGTAGGGGAGCACCTCCCATGCGGGGAAGCGCCACAGCCGCTCCGGCTGCGGGATGAAGAAGGCGAGCGCCTCGGACAGCGCCCGGTAGCTGCGCACATCGTCGGTGATGTGGACGATCAGCCGCCCGGGGTGGCGGGCGGCGATCTCCGCCAGCCGGAAGGCGATGGCGGCGGTGGTGCTTCCGCCTCTGTTCACGGCAGGGTGAGGTGGAGGGCGGTGGTATAGCGCAGGTCGGTCGGCTTCACCCCTTGCGGCGGACGGTGGTCCTGACGGATCTCGAGCGACATCTTCAGGGCGAGGCGATGTGCGATCGGGATGGTCGCCGTCGCTTCGTCGAGCAGGCGCCAGTCGCCGGAGTGGCGCAACGCGGGCTGGAAGTAGAGGGTGTTGCCCAGCAGGACGCCCCCCTCATCGCGTCGCAGCGCGAGGTAGAGGTTGCCGCGCCACAGCCGGCTGTCGGGCGGCTGCGGGTCGCCGGCGGCGGGGGTGATCCGCTCCTCTTCATGGAAGGCGCCGATGCCCAGGTGCTGCCCGGCGCGGGTCAGGCGCAGGCCGCCCCCGAGCAGGATGCGGCGGTTGAGGCGGGCGAACTCGTCCCTCTGCCACTGGCCGAACCCCTCGAGTGCCACCCTCGACGAGAGGTGGTAGCGCCGGCGCAGGTGGGCGAATCCGCGGTTGGCGTCGCGCACCTTGCGGCTGCTGCCGTAGTCGTAGCTCAGCCAGAGCAGCGTCTGGTGCGGTCCGCGGCGCCACTGCATGCCGAGATCGGCGGAGAGCCCCAGCCGTTCGCTGTTGCCGGAGGCGCCGCGCAGGGCGAGGTCGACCTCGGCGGAGAAGGGGGCGTCGGCGCGGCCGACGGCGGCATCCTCGATGTCGACGATGGCCTGCGCCCCCGTCGGCGACAGCAGCGCGACCAGCAGGAGGGGAAGCAGCCGATGTCGGGGGCGGTCGGCCGGGCGGCGGTGGGGCACGGAGCGCTCAGCTGCGGGATCGGTCGTCGAGCGCGCGGTCGACCGCCCGGGCGACGATGTCGGGCAGGGCCTCCCGCAACGCCGCCTCGATCTCCCCGATCATCCGCGCGCGCCACTCCGTCGCTGCCCGTGCGGGCGGGGCGATGCGCATCGCCTCGGTCAGCTCGATGGTCTCCTGCCGTGGGTGGAGGGCCGCCTCGAGCCGCTCCATCGCCCGGTGCAGGTCGACTTCTTGTGGCGTGGTCATCTCCATCCTCCTGTTCTGGGGTTGCGGGTGCCGCGGTCGTCGTCTGCGGCCGTGCGCTTCCGATCGCTGGCGGTGGGCATCACCGCTTCCGGCCGAGGTATTGTGGATCGAGGCCGAGGCTGCGGTAGGTGCGCCACCGCTCGCGCGCCGTCCGGGTAAGGGCGGGATCCCAGCCGTCGACGAAATCGACGATGTGGGCGAAGCCGTCGAGTTCGGGCGGAACCTCCAGCCCGGCGTTGATCAGCACCTCCGGCTGGTTGTCGCGTGCCATGGAGGTGGCGATGAGGATCGGCTGGGCGGCGGGATCGATGTTGGGCGCGCCGTGGAGGGCGTGGGCGAGGAACGACTCCGGGTGGATGGTCCACAGCCGCTGGTCGAGCCGCTGCGCGGTCGCCTTCTCCGGGCAGAGGATCAGCACCCTCGGCCGCAGACGGTTGCGCCGCAGCAACAGCCGGGCGATCCCCTCCACCCGGTCGGGCGCATCCAGGTGGACGAAGTGCAACCGCGGGCTCATGTACAACCCCGTCGCCCGGTGTTCGATCGCGAGGCGATCATGCGCGACGCCAGCGGCGAGCCAGCAGGTAGAGGGCGGCGGTCGGAATCAGCAGGGCGAGCGGTTGGGCGGTGGTCGGCTGGATGCGGTAGCCAAGCCCGAGCACCCCGGCGGATGCGGCGAGCAGCAGGGTGAGGCCCGGCCGCCACCAGCGGCCGTGCTGCCAGCGGGGGACCGGCCAGCGCTGTGCTGCGCGGTGGCAGAGGAGCATGGAGGCGACGCCGAGGAGGAGCCCTGCCCAGACGTCCCGCGGGAAATGGACCCCGCCGTAGACGCGGCCGACGGCGGCGAGCAGGAAGAGCAGGGCGGCGGCCGCGGAGACGACCGGGCGTCGCCGCCAGAAGAGGAGCGATGCGGTGGCCATCACCCCGTCGGTGGTGGCGTGGCCGGAGGGGAAGCTATGGCCGAACAGCGGCGCGCCGAGCAGGTGGAGGTGGTCGAACAGCGCCGGCGGGCGGGGCAGGTCGAACCACCGTTTGAGCAGTTGGGCCAGCAGCCCCGAGAGGAGGAAGGCGGCCAGCGCCGCCAGCCCGAGTCTTGCCCGGTAGAGGGCGGCGGTGAGGATCAACACCACCGCCACCAGCCCGTCGCCCAGCCCGCTGACCAGGCCGAAGAGGCGGTCGGCGGTTCTGGTCGGATGGCCGTTGAGCAGCGCAAAGAGCGGGCCGTTCCAGTAGAACACGGCGGCGCTGACGGCGGCGAGCAGCAGCAGGGCGATGGCGCGGGCAGCGGGCGTGGGGTAAGCGGTCGGCGGCATGGGCGACGGCGATGCTAGCGCCCGGGCGGCGGCGTGTGGATGCGGGGGCGGGGGGCGAGCGGCCCCCGCCCGGTCGCATCAGCCGCTTCGGCCGAGGAGGTAGGCGGTCAGCAGCCGCACGCCGGCGCCGGTCGCTCCCTTGCCGGTGAGTGGGCTTCCCTTGCTGTTCCAGGCGGTGCCGGCGATATCCAGATGGGCCCAGGGCAGCTTGCCGACGAAGCGCGACAGGAAGCAGGCGGCGGTGATGGCCCCCGCCTCGCGGCCGCCGACGTTCTTGATGTCGGCGATCTCGCTCTTGATCTGCTCCTGATAGTCGTCGAACAGCGGCAGCGGCCAGGCGCGGTCGCCGCTTCGCCTGCCGGCCTCCTGCAGCGCCTTGATCATCCGCTCGTCGTTGCCGAGCAGGCCGGAGGCGTGGGCGCCCAGTGCGATGACGCAGGCGCCGGTGAGGGTGGCGAGGTCGATGATCTGCGCCGGCTTCTGCCGCGCGGCCCAGGCGAGCGCATCGGCGAGGATCAGCCTGCCTTCGGCGTCGGTGTTGACCACCTCGATGGTGGTGCCGTCGAGGGCGGTGATCACATCCCCCGGCTTGTAGGCGGCTGCGCCGGAGAGGTTTTCGGTGGCGGGGATGACCCCGAGCAGATTGCAGGGCAGCTGCAGCTCCTTGGCCGCCTTGAAGGTGCCGAGCACGGCGGCGGCGCCGCACATGTCGAACTTCATCTCATCCATCTGCGCCGCCGGCTTGATCGAAATGCCGCCAGAGTCGAAGGTCAGCCCCTTGCCGACCAGCGCAATCGGCGCCTGATCCTCGCTGCCGCCGTTGTAGCGCAGCACGATGAAGCGCGGCTCCTCGGCCGAGCCGCGGTTGACCGCCAGCAGCGCGTTCATCCCCTCCTCGGCGATGCGCTCCTTCCCCCACACCTCGACGGTGAGCCCCTCCCCGGCCAGCGCCTCGGCCTGATCGGCGAGGAAGCTCGGGGTGCAGACGTTACCCGGTTCGTTGGCCAGGTCGCGGGCGAGGGCGACCCCCTTAGCCGTCGCCCGGGCGACGGCCACCGCCCGGCGGGCGTCGTCGAGCGCCCGGCGGGAGTCGATCAGCAGGGTGACGCGGTTGAGCGGCCGCGGGTTCCGTTTCGGCTTGCTCTTGTATTTGTCGAAGCGGTAGAGACCGATGAGCAATCCCTCGGCGATGGCCTGCACCCTGTCGGCGACGGAGGCGCCGCGCACCGGTAGCTCGGCCAGGCAGAGCGCGGCGTGGCGCGTGCCGATGCGGTCGAGGTGGCGGGCGACCTTCGCCGCCGTTCCGCGCAGCCGGTCGAGGGTGAGCTTCCGCTCCTCCCCGGTGCCGAAGAGGATCAACCGCTCACAGGCGGTCCCCTCCGGCTTGTAGATGGTCAACGTCTCCCCCGGCTCCCCCTCGGTGTCGAACTTGCGCAGGTAGGGTGTGAGCAGATGGTCGCACGCCTCCTGCAGCCGTTCGCCCGATACGGTCAGCCTCCTGCCGGAGAGGAGCGGCAGGAGGATGGTGTCGACTTGCTGTTTCTCCGCGCGCCCGGCGCGGACCTGGATCTCGATCATCGCAGATGTTCCCCCGTGTTCACGATTAGACCGCAAAATGTCCCTCCGTGGACTTTTTTGCTTGACGGGGATCGAGGCGCGCTCTTCGATCCCCTTACAAATCCGTCGGTTGCATGCGCAACCTCCGGATTTTCGCGACCGTCATGGCCGCATGATGCCTGTGGGCAAACGATTGGTGCTCAATCTGGGCGAAATGTAGAAAGTCCGATGCGGGAAGTCCAGCCTGTCATCGCTCCATTTCGTCCAGCGCATTGCGCAGAAGAACAGGCAGTTGGGTGTTGTTGAGCCGGGCGATCAGGTCGCGTTGCAGCCGGAGCGCCTCTTCGTGCAGAAGCTTCTGCATGGTGCTGTTGGCGCAGGCGAAGCTGATACCGCATTGCACCTCTCCATCCTCCCCCCGGCTTTGCCAGCGGACGGTTCCCTTGCCGCGGATCTCCCCCCCGTCGATGGTGAAGCGGCAGTGCACCGGCGTGCGCACCGCCGACGCCGCCGATCCGGGCGGCAGAGCCAGGCGCATTCCGGAGATGGAGAGATCGACGATACGGCAGGAGCGCTCCTCCCCGCCGCGCGGTTGCAGCTGTGCCGGTGGCTGCTGCGGGTGGCAGACCCGCACGTGGCGGCGCCGCCCCCGCCGGTTGGGCTGGATCGACCCCAGGGTGAAGCGGACCAACCCGTTGCGGACCTCCTCCATCCTGGCCTGGATCAGCTCCTTGCCGTCGCGTGTGGCGATCTGCGCCTGGTAGTCGCAGGCGGCGAGCAGCCGGGCCAGGTCGCGGTTGAGCTCGACCAGCAGTTGGCGCCCGACGATGTCGTGCAGCGTGACCACCGCCTGCACCGGCACCTCCTCGATCCACTCGATCAGCCGGACCCGCCGCCGACGCAGCCAGACCACGCTGCTCTCGGCGAGGAGACGTTCGAGGTGTTCGCGCGCCGCCCGTGCCTCGGCCTGTTCGAGCCGGGCGCGCCACGCCCCTTCG
Organism: Zetaproteobacteria bacterium; assembly: GCA_003696765.1. Lineage (NCBI taxonomy): Bacteria > Pseudomonadati > Pseudomonadota > Candidatius Mariprofundia > Zetaproteobacteria bacterium. Next base: position 10,537 of record RFFX01000021.1, read on the forward strand.
CGCACCTCCACCGCCAGGGCGCGCAGGTGCTCGAAGAACTCCATGCGGCCGCGGATGGCGCGGAACTGCTCCTCCTCGGGCAGTTGCTGGATGTCGGCCATCTCCTGCTGCAGTTGGGTGTATTCGCAGTGGAGCAGAACTCCGAGCAGCCGGGGCAGTTGCGGCACCCGATCGAAGAAGTGGGCGAAGAGCGAGCGGAAGCGGTCGTCGTCGGCCCGCTCCCGGATCGCCTGGCTCAGCGGGGCGGCCAGCGCCGGGTCGACCGCCTGCTTCATCGTCTGTTCGACCTCGTCCGCGACGGCGGTGAGCCGTGTCGTCGGCATCTCCTCCTCGCCGCTCGGTACGGGCTGGTACTCCCTGCGCCAAGCGGCCAGCTCGTCGAAGGGCATCGGCGGATGGATCAGATAGCCCTGGATGCGCTCCACGCCGACCCGGGCGAGCAGGGCGCGCAGATCCTCGCGTTCCACCCCTTCGGCGATCAGCGCGATCCGCAGCCGTCCGGAGAGGAAGACCAGCGTGCGGATGATCTCCAGCGCGATCGGATCGGAGTCGGCGCGCATGACGAAGGCCTGGTCGATCTTCAGCTCCTGGAACGGCGTCTGGTAGAGGCTGATCAGCGAGGAGTAGCCGGTGCCGAAGTCGTCGATCGAGAGGGAGAAGCCGGAGAGGCGCAGCCGTATCAGGTTGCCCAGTTGATGGGAGAGGTCTTCCAGCGCCTCCGATTCGGTGATCTCGAGCACCAACTGGGTCGGAGCCAGCCCCTGACGGGCGCAGAGGGCGATCAGCTTCTCCGGCAGCCGCGGCTGCATGAGGAAGGAGGCCGGCAGGTTGACCGCGACGGTGGTCTTGCGCCAGCCCAGGCGCCGCCAATCCTCGGCCACCTGCTCGAGCATCATCCAGGTCATCTCGGTGAGCAGGTTGTGGCGGGCGGCCAGCGGGATGAAGCGGCCGGGGGCGACGATGCCCCATTCGGGGTGGCGCCAGCGCATCAGCGCCTCGAAGCCGACGATGGTTCCCTCGCGGGTGGTGGTCTGCGGCTGGTAGAAGGGGACGAAGGCGCCGCTGTGGAGGGCGTGGCGCAGCATCTCGGGGGTGACGGTTTGCGCCTCTTCCTCCGCGGTGCGCGGCGCCTTGCGCCGTTCGCCCCGGAGGGCGACCAGCAGCCGCTGCAGCGCCTGGATCCGGAAGGGCTTGTGCAGGGTGCCGAGCAGCCGCAGACCGCGCGCCTCGATCAGTTGCGCCGTGGCGTGGATCACGCCCGGCTCCTTGCCGCTCATGATGATGATGGCGCTTGCGGCCAGCCGCTCCTGGATGAAGTCGAGCAGGGCGATGCCATCCTCGTCGGGCAGGCCGAGGTCGAGCACGATGGCCAGCGGCGGCGGGGTGGTCGGCGCCTGCCGCAGGCTCATGGCGGTGGGGTGGTGGGTGACGTCGAAGCCGGCGCGGCGGGCCAGCTTGCAGACCACGCGGGCGACGTGGGGGTTGTCTTCCACCACCGCCAGCCGCGGCTGCGCAGGGCTTCGGGCGGGTTGGGTGGAATCGGCCACGGGCGGGGTCAGGCGAGGAGCAGGAGGTGCTGCTGGTGGCGCGGCAGTCGGAAGTGGTGTTCGAGTACCTCGTCGGGGGGGAGCGGGCAGTCGAAGTGGGAGAGCTCCGGGTACCGCTGCAGGTAGGGGGCGAGGGTGGCGTCCATGCCGACGATGTGGACGGGGAGCAGCTCGGTGAGCTCGCGGATGCCGGCCGGGTCGTCGCCGGCGGCCAGCCGCCGCTGTAGCTGCTTGAGTCGGGTGAGCAGGGCGCAGTGGGTCTGATAGTGGCTCGCCGCGAAGGGGTATTCCGGGCAGCGGTGCATCAACTGCTCCTCGCGGTAGAAGTGGTGCATGGCCAGGGGGATGAGCCGATCCACCAGTTCGCGCCGCTCCTCGGGTGTCCGGCTCTGCTCCAGTTGCTCCACCAGCGCACAGATCCGGCGGAGTTCACGCTCGAGTGTTTCGTTGGTCAGCCGGATCGATTGGGCGTCGAGCCGCAGCGTCCGGTCGTCCTCGTCGGGGTCGTTGGCGCGGGCGGGTGGGGGTGACGGCCGCTCCGACGTCTCCTGGGGAGGTGGGTCGCCGCGGGCGATGGCGCGCAGCTCCTCGGTCAGCCGCACACCGGCATCGATCGTCTCGCCCAGCCCCTGCAGCCACTCCTGGGCCGGCGCGTCGGGATCGAGCTCCATCTGCGCCATCTCGATCCCACCGAGCAGAGCGCCCCAGAGGTTGTTGAGTTCGTGGACCAGCCGCGCCAGACGGGGATCGGGATCGGGGCGGTCGCTCACGCTACATGCCCCAGGGCGTCGATGCCGACGTCGATCGAGCCCAGCCAGTCGAGGAAACGTCCTACCTCGTCGCCACGGAAGATCGCGCCGTGCTGCGGCAGGATGGCGCGGATGGGCAGATCACGCACCGAGGCGACGAAGCGGGCCACGGCACGGTTGCTGCCCATGTAGCGCTGGTGAAAGCCAAGCATGCGCGCGCAGTGGCGCTGCCAGTCGTCGATGCACAGGACGAATGCGTCATCGTCGAATACCGAGGCGCCGATGTCGCCGGAGAAGAGGAAGCCGCTGGCCTCGTCGAAGATCACCATGTTGCCCGGGGAGTGGAGGAACGGGGCGGGGATGCAGCGCAGGTGGGCGCCGCCCGGCATGGGCAGCAGCGCGCCGCGATCGCCGACCGGGGTGACCTCGCCCGGCTGGGCCATGTAGTGGGGCAGGAAGCGGTGCCACAGGTGGGGCACCACCACCTTGAGCCGCGGGTTGTGCTCGATCCACGACGGGATCGAGGCGCAGACGTCGGGATCCTGATGGCTGCAGATCAGGTGGCTGATGCTGCTTGCGAGGAAGACCGAGTCGATCTTCTCCGACACGCTGAAGTAGTGGTCGCAGCCGCCGGGCTCGATCAGGAAGCCGGCGTCCTGATCGACCACCAGCCAGCTGTTGCACGGGATCGCCGCTTCCTCCTGGTCGGCGGCGCCGACCCAGTAGACCTGATGGCCGGGGGCGTCGTGGAGCAGGATGGTGTCGTCGGTGGAGAGCGATCCGGGTTTCAGTTGGTTGATCGGCATGGTGTCTCCTTGGTGGTTGCGTGTTGCCCGGTGGAGGGGCCGTCCGTGGCTGCGGGCCGCCCTTCGCCGCCCGGCGTGGTCAATGGTTCCCGGCGGTTGCGGATCGTTTCGGGATGCCCTGCCGGGCAAGCAAATCGGCCCGTTCGTTGCCCTCGTCGCCAGCGTGGCCCTTGACCCAGCGCCAGGTCACCTGGTGGCGGGCGGCCAGTGCGTCGAGCTCCTGCCACAGCTCGCGGTTGGCCACCGGCTGCTTCTGGCTGTTTCTCCAGCCACGCGCCTTCCAGCCGTGGATCCACTCGGTCATCCCCTTGATCAGGTAGCTGGAGTCGGAGACGATGGTGACCCGGCAGGGGTGCTTGAGCGCCTTGAGTGCCTCGATCGCCGCCTGCACCTCCATACGCTGGTTGGTGGTGTGCTCCGCGCCGCCGCACAGTTCCCGTTCATGTTCCCCACTGCGCAGCCAGACCCCCCAGCCGCCGGGGCCGGGGTTGCCGGAGCAGGCGCCGTCGGTGTAGGCGATCACCTCGGAGGGGGCTGCGCGACCGGAGGGGGGAATCATGGGCTTCGGTGCCACGGCGACGCCGGCCGCGCCCCGGGGGTGTGGGGGCCGCGCTGGTAGCGGGGGTCGAGCACCGTCACCCCCAGCTTTTGCCGCACCTGTTCCACCCAGCGACGGAAGGCCTGTTGCTCCAGCTCGCGCCGGATCCGCTCCTTGACCTGTGCGAAGGGGATGCGTCCGGCCGGGGTGCGGCCGAGGCGCTGGATGATGTGGTAGCCGAAGCGGCTCTTGACCGGGCCGGCGATGGCGCCATCCTTCTCGAGGGCGAAGGCCGCCTGCTCGACCTCCGGCGCCATCCGGCCGCGCGTGATCTCCCCCAGATCCCCGCCGCGCGCCCGGCTCCCCTTGCCCTCGGAATACTTCTTCGCCAGGTCGGCGAAGTCGGCCCCTTTGCGCAGCTTGCGCAGGATCCGCTCGGCCTCCTTTTTGCTCTTGACCAGGATGTGGCGCAGGTGAAGCCTCTCCGGATGGCTGAAACGGGCGGCGTTGGCCTCGTAGTAGGCGCGCAGGGCCTTCTCGTCGCGCGGCGTCAGCCTGGCCCGCTGCCGACGGTTGAGCTCCTGCAGCAGGATCGAGGTGCGGGTCGACTCGATGCGGCGCCGCACCGCCGGGTCGTCGGCGATGCCCATCCGCCGTGCCTCCTCCGCCAGGGCGTAGCGGGTCATCAGGTTGTTGAGGATATTGGCCCGCATCGCCGGGTTCGCCTTCATGCGCCGGAAGCTGGCCGGCATGCGGGCGAACTCGGCGTCGATATCCTTCTCGGTGAAGAGATGGTCCCCCACCCGGGCCACCACCTTCCCCTCCACTTTGCGCGCCTTCTTCGGCGCCGGTGCGCTCCTCCCGGCCGGGGTCGCCCCCCGGTCGGCGGCCGCAGCCCCTGCCGTGGGCTTCGTCTTGCCCGCCTCGGCGGCGGGCGGCGACGACGGGGCCGATTCGTCGCCGCTGCAGCCGGCGAGCAGGAGGGCGGTGAGGATGGCGCTGATCACAGGTCGGGACATCGGTGGCTCCTGGGAAGGGAGGGATTGCAGATACGGACGACGATTCTTGGCCGGCACGGGGAAGAATGCAACGGCCGCCACCCTCGGTGCTGGCGGCGTCGCGGCGCGGCGGGCTAGCATCCTCCCCATGCCGTTGCTCGTGCTCAAGGAGGTGACCAAGGCGTTCGGCGACCGGCCGGTGCTCGATCGGGCCTCGCTCACCGTCGGCCGTGGCGAGCGCATCGGGCTGATCGGGCGCAACGGCGAGGGAAAGTCGACCCTGCTCAAGGTGATGGCCGGCCTGATCGAGCCGGACGAGGGGGAGGTGACGCTGCGCGCCGGGGCCAGGGTCGCCTGGCTGCCGCAGCAGCCGGAGGTCGACGGTCAGGCCACGGTTTTCGCCACCGTCGCCGGCGGGCTGGGGGATGCGGCGGCGCTGCTGGGCGAACATGAGGCGGTGCAGCGGGCGGCCGAGGCGGGCGATCCGGCGGCGCTGGCCCGCCTGCCCCGGTTGCAGGAGGCGATGGAACGGGCGGGCAGCTGGCAGGTCAAGGCGCAGGTCGATGCGGTGATCTCCCGGCTGGGGCTGGATGGCGATGCGTTGATGGAGCGCCTCTCCGGCGGCTGGCAGCGGCGGGTGGCGCTGGCCCGGGCGGTGGTCGGCGCGCCCGATCTGCTGCTGCTCGATGAGCCGACCAACCACCTCGATGTGGCGACCATCGAGTGGCTGGAGGAGTTCATCGCCGACTTCGCCGGCGCCATCGTGGTGGTGACCCACGATCGCTACTTTCTCGATGCGGTCGGCGAGGCGATCGTGGAGCTCGATCGCGGGCGGCTTAAGCGTTTCGATTGCGGCTATGCCGACTATCTGGAGCGGAAGGCGGCGCAGCTCGAGCTCGAGGCGCGGCAGATGCGCAAGTTTGACCGGCTGCTGGCTGCCGAGGAGCGCTGGATTCGTCGCGGCATTCCCGCGCGGCGCAAGCGCGACGAGGGGCGGGTGCGGCGGCTGGAGGAGCTGCGCCGGCAGCGGGCCGAACGGCGGCTGCGTGGCGACGATGTCACTCTGCGGGTGGCCTGCGGCATCAAGCCGGGCAAGCTGTTGCTCGATGCCGAGGGGCTGAGCCACACACTCGGCGGCACGGTGATCTGCCGCGATTTCGATTTCCGGCTGATGGCCGGCGAGCGGGTCGGGCTGATCGGTCCCAACGGGGTCGGCAAGAGCACGCTGCTCAAGCTGCTGCTCGGGGAGATGCAGCCGGACGGCGGGCGGGTGCGCCACGGCGTGCGGCTGGCGCCGGCCTTTCTCACCCAGCAGCGCACACTCGATCCGACGATGAAACTGCGCGACGTGCTGCTGCCCGACGGCGGCAACTACGTCCACATCGCCGGCGTTGAGCCGCGCCATGTGGTCAGCTACCTGGAGGAGTTTCTCTTCGACCGCAGCAGGCTCAATGCACGGGTCGGCGCCCTCTCCGGTGGGGAGCGCGGTCGGCTGCTGCTCGCCCGGCTCCTATTGCAACCGGCCAATCTGCTGGTGCTTGATGAGCCGACCAACGATCTCGACATCGGTACCCTGACCGTGCTGGAACAGGCGCTGGCCCGCTACAACGGCACCGTACTGCTGGTCAGCCACGACCGCGCCTTCATGGACCGGGTGGTCGGGCGGGTGCTGGCCTTCGAGGGGGAGGGGCGGATCGTGCCGATCGTCGGCGGCTACTCCGATTACGCGGCGTGGAAGCTGCGCCGCCGGGCTGAGGAGCAGGCCGCCGCAGCGCCCGCCCGCCGCAACGCTCCCCCCCGTCCGCGCAGTGAACGACGGCCGAACAGGCTGGGCTACAAGGAGCAGCGGCGGCTGGCCGCGCTGCCCGGGGAGATCGAGGCGCTGGAGGCGGAGTGCGCCGAGTTGGAGTCCGCCTTCACCGACCCTGATTTTTACCAGCGCGATCCCGAAGGGTTCGTCGCCGCCCAGCGGCGGCTGGAGCAGTGCCAACGGGAGCTGGAGGCGGCCTACGCCGAGTGGGCGGCGCTGGAAGAGCGGGCGGAGCAGGTCGCCGGCGGTTGAGCCGACCGGGTCGGCCCGGTCGGATCACCGCTTAGGGATCAGAACGCCGCGCGTGCGTTGCGGAACAGCCGCAGCCACGGCCCCTCCTCGCCCCAGTCGTCGGGGTGCCATGCGTACTGCACGGCGCGGAAGAGTCGCTCGGGGTGGGGCATCATGATGGTGAAGCGGCCGTCGTCGTTGCAGAAGGCGGTCAGCCCGCCGGGTGAGCCGTTGGGGTTGCACGGGTAGCGCTCGGCGGGGGCGCCGTGGCCGTCGATGTAGCGCAGCACGCCGATCGCCCGCCGCTTCGCCTGCTCGTCGTCGAACGCCGCCCGCCCCTCGCCGTGGGCGACGACCAGCGGCAGCTTCGATCCGGCCATCCCCCGGGTGAAGATCGATGGCGAATCGAGCACCTCGACCATCGACAGCCGTGCCTCGAACTGCTCGCTGCGGTTGCGCACGAAGCGGGGCCAGTGGCTGCTTCCGGGGATGAGCTGCCGCAGTTGGCTCATCATCTGGCAGCCGTTGCAGACGCCGAGTGCGATGGTGTCAAGCCGGGCGAAGAAGGCGGCGAAGGCGTCGCGGGCGCGGGCGTTGTGCAGGATGGTGGTCGCCCAGCCGCGGCCGGCGCCCAGCACATCACCGAAGGAGAAGCCGCCGCAGGCGACCAGCCCCTGCACATCGCGCAGCGAGGCGCGCCCTTCGATGATGTCGCTGGTGTGGATGTCGATGCAGTCGAAGCCGGCGCGGTCGAAGGCGGCGGCCATCTCGGCCTGGCCGTTGATTCCCTGCTCGCGCAGCACCGCCATCTTCGGCCGGACGCCGGTGGCGACGGCCGGCGCTTCGGCCGGATCGAAGGTCAGCTCGGCGAAGAGCCGGTTGCCCTCCGGATCGTCGATGGCGGCAAAGGCCTCGTCGGCGCAGTCGGGGTCGTCGCGCAGCCGGGCGATCCGGTGGCTGACCGCGCTCCACAGCCGCTGCAACTCGGCGGTGTCGCGTGCGAGCAGCCTCTTGCCGCGGTGGCGGATGACCAGCCGCCGCGCGATCGTCGGCGCACCGATGCGCCGGACGGGAAGTTGTGCCTCGCGCAACCGCCGCTCCACCTGCTCCAGGTCACGGTCGCGCACCTGCACCACCAGCCCCAGCTCCTCGGCGAAGAGGGCGGCCAGCGGCTCGTCGCCGAGGGGGTCGAGGGTGGCCTCCACGCCGCAGCCTCCTGCGAAGGCCATCTCGCACAGCAGTGCCAGCAGGCCGCCGTCGGAGCGGTCGTGGCAGGCGAGGATCCGCCCGTCGCGGTTGAGCGCGCCGAGCGCCTCCAGCGCCGAGCGCAGAAGATCGGGCCGGTCGAGGTCGGGCGGCTCCTCGCCGGTGGCGTTGAATACCTGGGCCAGCGCCGATCCCCCCAGCCGGTTGCGGCCGCAGCCGAGGTCGATCAACAGCAGGGTGGTGGGGCCGCGATCGGTGCGCAGCTGCGGGGTCAGCGTGCGGCGGACGTCGGCCACCGGCGCGAAGGCGGAGACGACGAGCGTCACCGGCGCGATCATTTCTTGATCGGAGCGCAAACCATCCGTCCGCAAACCATCCGTCCGTGGCCCCACATCCTCCTCTTCGTTGCGCCACACCGCCTTCATCGACAGCGAGTCCTTGCCCACCGGGATGGAGATGCCCAGCTGCGGGCAGAGCTCCTCGGCCACCGCGCGGACGGTGTCGAACAGCGCGGCGTCCTGCCCCTCGTGGCCGCAGGCGGCCATCCAGTTGGCCGAGAGCTTGACCGCATCGAGGCCGGTGATGTCGGCGGCGGCCAGGTTGGTCAGCGCCTCGCCCACCGCCATCCGGCCGGAGGCTGGGGCGTCGAGCAGGGCGATCGGCGCCCGCTCGCCCATGGCCATCGCCTCGCCGTGGAAGCCGGCGAAATCGCGCGCGGTCACCGCCACATCGGCCACCGGCACCTGCCACGGGCCGACCATCTGGTCGCGGCAGACCAGCCCGGTGACGCTGCGATCGCCGATGGTGATGAGGAACGACTTGTCCCCCACCGTGGGCAGTTGCAGCACGCGGGCCACCGCCTCCTCCAGGTCGATGCGCCGCAGATCGAGCGGGATGGCCCGGTGGGGGGCGCGCCGGACGTTCCTGGTCATCTTCGGCGGATCACCGAGGAACAGCGAGAGATCGAGGTCCACCACCGGCTCCTCCGGATGGTCGCAGGCGACGGTGAGGTGGCCGTCGTCGGTGGTGCGGCCGATGACGGCGAAGGGGCAGCGCTCGCGCGCGCAGATGGCGGCGAAGCGGTCGCGGTCCTCGGGCAGGATGGCCAGCACGTAGCGCTCCTGCGCCTCATTGCACCAGATCTCCATCGGACTCATCGCCGGCTCGGCGTTCTCCACCGCGCGCAGGTCGATCCAGCCGCCGCAGCCGGCGTCGTCGATCAGCTCCGGCACCGCGTTGGAGAGACCGCCGGCACCGACGTCGTGGATGAAGCGGATCGGGTTCTCCGCCCCCAGCCTGCGGCAGCGGTCGAGCACCTCCTGACAGCGTCGCTCCATCTCGGGGTTGCTGCGCTGGACCGAGTCGAAATCGAGCGCCGCGCTGTTGGCCCCCCCCTCCATGCTCGAGGCGGCGCCACCGCCCAGTCCGATCAACATCGCCGGGCCGCCGAGCTGGATGATCAACGCGCCGGGCGGCAAGGGCCGTTTGTGGATGTGGCGGGCGTCGATGTTGCCCACGCCGCCGGCGAGCATGATCGGCTTGTGGTAGCCGTAGAGGGTGTCGCCGAGTCGCTGGGTGAAGCTGCGGAAGTAGCCGCAGATGTTGGGCCGGCCGAATTCGTTGTTGAACGAGGCGGCGCCGACCGGCCCCTCGATCATGATCTCCAGCGCCGAGGCGAAGCGCTCCGGCTTGCCGGTCGGCCGCTCCCACGGCTGGATGGCGCCGGGGATGCGCAGGTCGGAGACCGAGAAGCCGCACAGCCCGGCCTTGGGCTTGCCGCCGATGCCGGTGGCCCCTTCGTCACGGATCTCGCCGCCGGCGCCGGTGGCCGCGCCCGGGAAGGGGGCGATGGCGGTGGGGTGGTTGTGGGTTTCCACCTTCATCAGGATGTGGCTGGTGGTTTGGCGCGCGCGGTAGCGGCCGTCGCCGTCGGGGGCGAACTCCTGCGCCGGGCCCCCTTCGATGATCGCGGCGTTGTCGCGGTAGGCGACCAGCGTCCCCTGCGGGTGCTGTTGGTGGCTGTGGCGGATCATGCCGAACAGCGTCGTCTGCTGCGGCTGTCCGTCGATGATCCAGCGGGCGTTGAAGATCTTGTGGCGGCAGTGTTCCGAGTTGGCCTGGGCGAACATCATCAGCTCGGCGTCGGTCGGGTCGCGTCCCAGCGCGGTGAAGGCCTGCAGCAGGTAGTCGATCTCCTCTTCGGCCAACGCCAGCCCCAGGGCGCGGTCGGCTTCAAGCAGCGCCGTCCGCCCCGCGCCGGTCAGCGGGATGCGCCGCAGCGGCCGCGGCGGCTGGTGGGCGAAGAGGTGGCAGAGCCGGGCGAGATCGGGGAAGTGCTCCTCGGTCATGCGGTCGAAGAGCAGCGGCGGCAGCGCCGGATGGTCGGCATCACGCCCTTCGATCAGCCAGCCGGTGGCCCGCTCCAGCCGGATCAGCCGGGAGAGCCCCCCCAGCCGAGCGATCTCGCTCGCCTTGCTCGACCATGGGGAGATGGTGCCGCGTCTGGGGCCGGTGACGGGGCCGCCCGACCACTGCGTGATCGGCCGGCAGCCGTCGCCGACAATCTGCAGCAGCAGCTGCTGGTCGGCCTCGCTCCAGCCATCGGTCACCTCGGCGGCGTAGAGCGCGCGGCTGTCGATCGTCGTCAGCCGCACGCCATGCCGCTGCGCCCGGTCGAGCAGCCGCTGCCGGCGAAAGGGGGAGAGGCCGGCTCTTCCCTGCAGGAAGATGATGGTCACGCGCCCTTCATCTCCCCCCGGCGTCGGCCACCCTTCCGCTCCAAACGGATGGTCGCACCGGCCTCAGAAGCGCCGGATCGCCTCGGGATGGATCTCGATGTCGTGGCGCTTGCGCACGCTGCTCATCCAGCGGGCGAAGCGCACCGCGCCCTTGCTTTTGGCCAGCTCGCTGCGCAGTGCCTCGCGTTTGTCGTCGAACAGCTTGTCGTCGGGTGCGATCACCGAGGCGACACGGACCACGGCGAAGCCCGCAGGGGTGGCGTAGGACCCGTCGAGCCAGCGGCCGGCCGGTGCGGCGAAGGCAGCCTTCAACACAGCGCCGGTGATCCAGTCGGCGCTCTCCCCCATGCCGTTGCGCCGCACCGGTTTGGAGCGCGCCTTGGTGAGATGAAACGCCTTGGCCAGTTGGTCGATCGACGTGCCGTCGGCGGCCTGGGCACGCACCTTGTCCGCCAGCTCGCGCGCCTTCTTCCGGCTCGTCTCGTCGATCAATGCCGCCCGTACCCGCTCGACCACCCGGTCGAACGGCTCGACCGCCGGCGGGACGATGCGGGTGACGGCCAGCGCCACATAGCGGCCGTCGTCCAGCTCGGTCACCTCGACGGCATCGTCGGGCTTGGCGCGGAACGCCCGCTTGCGCAGCTCCGGGTTGTCGGCGAGCAGTTTGACCTCGGCCGCCTCCTCCCGGCTGATCGGTCCGATCCTCTTGATCGGCAGGTCGACGGCACGGGCGGCGTCGGCCAGGTTCCCTTCACGGCCCAGAGCGTCGTCGAGCTCCTGCGACAACCGGTAGGCCGCATCCGCCGCCTTGGAACGCTTCAGTGTACGGAGGATCTTCTCCTTGACCTCGTCGAGCCCCTGCCGGCGCGCGGGGCGGACGTCGGTCACCTTGATCAGGTGGAAGCCGAAGCGGCTGCGCACGATGTCGCTCACCTCCCCCTTCTTCAGGGCGAAGACGGCCTTCTCGAAGGCGGGTACCATCGCACCGCGGCCGAAGAAGCCGAGATCGCCGCCCTGCTTGGCGCTGCCGGAATCCTCGGATGCCTCGCGTGCCAGGTCGGCGAACTTCTCCCCCTTCTTCAACCGCTCCCGGATCGCTTCGATCCGCTTGCGGGCTGCAGCCACCTGCGCGTCGGGGGCGTTCTCGGCCACCTTGATCAGGATGTGGCGCGCCCGGCGCTGCTCCTCGATCCGGAACTCCTCCTCGTGCGCCCGGTAGTAGTCGGCGATCTCCTGATCGCGCACCTTCTGCGCATCGACGTACTGCGCCGGGTCGATCACCACCACGGCGAGGGCCACCTTGCGCGGGGAGCGGAACTCCTCCTTGTGCGCGTCGTAGTAACGCCGCAGCTCCGCCTGCTTCGGCTCGATCCCCTTCTTCATGCGCTCGGGATCGACGATCAGCGCCTCCAGCACCCGCCGCTCGTACTCCTGTTCGAAGCGGTCGCGCAGATCCCGTTCCGAGACGGTGGCCGAGCGCATCACCGCCTGCTGCAGCGCATCGACCATCATGTTGAGCCGCTCCTCATCCTCGAAATCGCGCGGATTGGCGTAGCCCATCATGCGCAACAGGGCACGGTAGCGGGCCGGGTCGAACCCTTTGTCGTTGCGGAAGGCCGGGGTCGCCTGGATGCGCGCCACCAGCACCGCCCTGGGGGCGACCAGCCTGAGCCGGTCGGCCTCGGCGAGCATGATCCGCCGGTTGATCAGCGTCTGCAGGGTGTCGTCCTTGACGTGGAACCGCTCGAGCAGCTCGCGCGAGAACCGCTTGCCCAGCACGTTGCGGTAGCTCTCGATCTGCCGTTGGTAGGCGGCGGCGAACTCGCTGTCGGTGATCGGCTTGCCGTCCACCTCGGCCACCGTCTCCACACGGCTGCCCAGGAAGTAGTCGCCGATGCCCCACAGGGCGAACGAGAAGGCGATGCCGCCCAGGATCAGTTTGGCCAGCCACGACCGGGCGGCGTTGCGCATCGATTCGAGCATGGAGTCTCCGAGGTTGCTACGCGGTTTGGGCGTGGCGGCGCGGGCGCGCCATCGTCGGGCAGCGGGGTGCCACGCCGTGTCACGGACTGTATGGGAAAGGGGCGGCACGCTACTGTTCGCCCATGGCACGGGCAAGCCGATTCGGGGCGAAAACGGGGGGCGGCGAAGGGCTGGAGATCGTCGGTTCCGTCGGAGCCGAAGGCGCTGTCTCCCTGCGGTTGGACGGCACCCTCGACTACCGGAGCGCACCGCGGTTGTTGCAGGCGTTGCGCCGCTGCATGCGCCGCGGCGCGGAGGAGGTGGTGGTCGACCTCTCCGGGTTGGAGGCGATCGATTCTGCCGGCATCGCCACGCTGGTCGAAGGGTTGCGCTGGAGCCGCAGGGGCGGCGGTCGCTTCGCCCTGACCGGCGTCGGCATACGGGTGCGCGACGCCCTCGCCCTGGCCGGCCTGGAGGAGGCGTTTCCTGTTGTGTGACCGCCCCTCCCGGGGTCGGCGGCCGTCTGCGGGGGCGAGATGAAGGATCTGCGCGCCTTCGTCCAGCGGCTGGAGCAAACCGGCGATCTGCTGCGCATCCGCGAGCCGGTCTCCAGCCGGCTGGAGATCACCGAGATCTCGCGCCGCTTCCTGCGGCAGGATGGGCCGGCGCTGCTGTTCGAGTCGGTCGACGGCGGCAGGATGCCGGTGGTGACCAACCTCTTCGCCGCCGAACGGCGCATCGCCATGGGGCTGGGGCTGGATGGCGATCGCCCGGCGCGAGAGGAGCTGCGCCGGCTGGGGGAGCTGCTCGCCTTCCTCAAGGAGCCGGAGCCGCCCAAAGGGGTGCGCGATGCCTGGGCCAGTTGGCCCAAACTGCGCCAGGTACTGCACATGCCGCCCAAAATCGTGGCCGGGGCGCCGTGGCGGCAGCAGGTGTGGCGCGGGGAGGAGGTTGATCTCGGCCGGCTGCCGATCCAGCACTGCTGGCCGGAGGACGCCGCGCCGCTGATCACCTGGGGGCTGGTGGTCACCCGAGGCCCGCGCAAGGCGCGGCTCAATGTCGGCGTCTACCGCCAGCAGTTGCTCGGGCGCAACAAGCTGATCATGCGCTGGCTCAAGCATCGCGGCGGCGCGCTCGACCATCGGGACGCCAAGGGCGAGGGGGTTTCGCGGCTGCCTTGCGCGGTGGTCATCGGCGCCGATCCGGCCACCATTCTGGCGGCGGTGGCGCCGATCCCCGACACTCTGTCCGAGTTCCAGTTCGCCGGCCTGCTGCGCGGCGGGAAGACGGTGCTGACCCGAGGGGAGGTCAGCGGGCTGGAGATTCCGCAGTCGGCGGAGATCGTGCTCGAAGGGCATGTCTCGATGGAGGAGTATGCCGACGAAGGGCCCTTCGGCGACCACACCGGATACTACAACGAGGTGGAGCGTTTCCCCGTCTTCACCGTCGAGTCGATGTCCATGCGGCGCGACGCGCTCTACCACTCCACCTACACCGGCAAGCCGCCCGACGAGCCGGCGGTGCTCGGGCTGGCCTTCAACGAGATCTTTGTGCCGATCCTGCGCAGGCAGTTTCCCGAGATCACCGATTTTTACCTGCCGATGGAGGGGTGCTCCTACCGGGTGGCGGTGGTGGCCATGCGCAAGCAGTACGCCGGCCACGCCAAGCGGGTGATGTTCGGTATCTGGTCCTACCTGCGCCAGTTCATGTACACCAAGTTCATCATCGTGGTCGACGATGACATCGACTGCCGCTCGTGGTCCGAGGTGGTCTGGGCGATCTCCACCCGTACCGATCCGGCGCGCGACTTCACCATCGTTGAGCATACCCCGATCGACTACCTCGATTTCGCCTCGCCGGTTTCGGGGCTTGGCTCCAAGGTGGGGATCGACGCCACCAACAAGTGGCCGGGGGAGACCAGCCGCGAATGGGGCCGGCCGATCGTGATGGATGCGCAGACCCGTGCCCGCGTCGACGAGATCTGGGAGCGGATCGCCCGATGATCCGGGCAAGCGGCAACCGCTATGCGCTGCTGGGCTACCTGCTGGTTGCGGCAGGCTTGGTCTGGCTGATCTATGCCTTCTGGACCGCCCACAGCGAGCGCGATGCCGCGCGCATCTACGAGCAGGAGCAGGCGCTCCTCTCCGCTCTGCGCCACCACGATGTGCAGCTGCGTGCGGCGGTGGTCCATGCGGCGGCGACCGTCCCGCGCGGCGGAGTGGAGGATGCCGATCGGCTGGTGCGGTTGCGGGGGCTTTTGGCAGCGGATCTGGCGCGGCTAAAGCAGCTGGATCGGGTGGAAGGAGCCGCACGCTCCCGGCTGGTGCGGGCGGTGCGGCAGAGGATCGGGCGGATCGATCGCTACCGCAAGGAGCGTGCGGCGCTGCACGACGCCTTCACGCGCCTGCGTCAGGCCCGCGCCGATCTGGCCGATCTGTTGCCTGAGCCGTACGGGCGCTATGTCGACCAGCTGATTGCCCGGCTTGCCGCCTACACCGCGCTGCCGGTGGCCGAGCTGAAGCAGGGAGTCGATGAGGTCCTCGCGGAGTTCTCCTGGTTCAATCGCGGCGCGGCGCTCGATCGTCGGCTGCAGCCGCTGTTGCGTGTAGCCGGGGAGATCGTGCGGCGCAGCCAAAGGCTCCATGCGCTGTCTGCGGAGATCGAACGGGATTCGCTGGAGGGGGAGGTCGAGCAGGTGGTGGCGGCCTCGCAGCGGCGCCACCATCGGCACCTCTCCCTGGGGCGGCGGCGGCAGATGGTGCTGGCGGTCAGTGGCATCTGCTTCCTGCTGGTGATCGGCTTCGGGATGCGGCGGATCGGCCGCAATCAGCGCGAGATCGCCGCCGCCCACGCCGAGTTGACCCGTGCCCACGGCGAACTCAAGTATCAGCGGCTGGCGATCGATCAGCACAGCATCATGGCGGTGACCGATCTCGCCGGCACCATCGTCGAGGTCAACGACAAGTTCTGTGAGGTCAGCGGCTACAGCCGTGAGGAGCTGATCGGGCAGAACCACCGCATCCTCAAGTCGGGGGTGCATCCCGACGACTTCTACGCCGATCTGTGGCGGACCATCTCCTCCGGCCGTGTCTGGCACGGAGAGGTGTGCAACCGGCGCAAGGACGGCTCCCTCTACTGGGTGGACAGCACCATCATTCCGGTGGCCGACGATCAGGGGAGGCTGCGGCGCTACATCGCCATCCGCACCGACATCACCGCCCGCAAGCAGGCCGAGCAGGCGCGCGCCGAGAGCGAGCGCTGCATGGAGCAGGTGATGGAGTCGGCGCTCGACGCCATCGTGGTGACCGACGCCGAGGGGCGGATCCTGCAGTGGAATCCGGCTGCGAGCCGGTTGTTCGGCTACAGCCGCGAGGAGATGGTCGGCGGCGGCAATATCGACCGGCTGATCGACACGGCGCTGCTCGACCACGGCCCGATCCTCGGACGCTACATCGAGATCGAGGTGCAGGCGGCCGACGGCAGCTCGATCCCGGTCGAGATGTCGATGAACATGCTCAAGCAGGGTGGGACCACCCATTACAGTTTCTTCTTCCACGACATCCGCGCGCAGAAGGAGGCCGCCGAGGCGATGGCCCACGCGGCGAAGGAGGCGCGCGAGGCGGCGGAGAGCAAGTCGATGTTCCTGAGCATGGTCAGCCACGAGCTGCGCACGCCGCTCAACGGGGTGATCGGCATGAGCGATCTCTTGATGGATACCCCGCTGACCGAGGAACAGCGGGAGTTCGCCGCCACCATCCGCGCCTCGTCGGAGGCGCTGTTGGCCATCATCAACGACATCCTCGACTTCTCCAAGATCGAGGCGGGCAAGATGGAGATCGAGGAGGTCGACTTCGACCTGCGCGCGGTGGTCGAGGGCTCGGCGGTGGTGGTGGCGCACAAGGCGGGCAACAAGCCGGTGGCGCTGCTTCCTTTCGTCGATCCGGCGATCCCGCCGACGCTCAAGGGCGATCCCACCCGGCTGCGCCAGATCATGCTCAATCTGATCGACAACGCGATGAAGTTCACCAGCGAGGGCCATGTGGTGGCGCGTGCCGATCTGCTGGCCTTCGGCAACGATCGGGTGCGCATCCGCTTCAGCGTGGAGGACACGGGCATCGGCCTCTCCGAGGCGGCGCAGGCCAAGTTGTTCCAGCCCTTCGTCCAGGCCGACGGCTCGACGACACGCCGCTTCGGCGGCACCGGGCTGGGGCTGGCCATCTGCCGCCGGCTGGTGCAGTTGATGGGCGGGGAGATCGAGCTGCACAGCCGGGAGGGGGAGGGCTCCTGCTTCTCGTTTGTGCTCGATTTTCCGGTCGGTGTGGAGCCGGAGCAGCCGCGCGTGGCGCCGGAGACGCTGCGCGCGTTGGAGGAGGTGCGGCTGCTGCTGGTCGACGACGATGCGGTGGCCCGCGACGTGCTGGGACGCTACATCCGTGCGTGGAACATGGAGCTGGAGACGGCCTCGGGCGGTGACGAGGCGCTGGAGCTGCTCGCCCGGGCCCGGGAGGCGGGTCGGCTGCCGGACATGATGCTGATCGACCTCAAGATGCCGCAGATGGACGGCTTCGAGCTGGCCGATCGCGTGCGACGACTGCTGCCGGAGGCTCGAATGCCGCTGGTCCTTTGCACCGCCCACGGCGGCATGGGGCTCAAGCAACAGGCGGAGGCCCACGGCTTTGACCGGCTGCTGATCAAGCCGGTGCGCATGTCGCAGCTGCTCGATGCCATCGCCTCCTCGCTGGGGGTGGAGCGGCCGGGCGAGGCGCCCGCCGAGGCCGATCCGGGGGCGTCGGCACAGGAGGAGGCCCCGGCGCTCTCCGCCGCCGAGGCCGCCGCCGCCGGCCGGCTGGTGCTGCTGGTGGAGGACAACCCGGTCAACCAGCGGGTGGCCGAGATGCACCTGAACAGGCTGGGCTACCATTGCCATGCGGTCGGTGACGGCAGCGCCGCGGTGCGTGCCTCGGAGTGCACCCCCTATCCGCTCATCCTGATGGATTGCCAGATGCCGGTGATGGACGGCTTCGAGGCGACGCGGGCCATCCGTCGGCGCGAGCGGGAGCAGGGTGAGCCCCACCGCATCATCATCGCCATGACCGCCAACGCCATGAAGGGGGATCGTGAGCGCTGCCTGGAGGCGGGGATGGACGACTACATCAGCAAGCCGATCTCGCGCGAGCGGCTCCTCGAGGTGCTGCAGCGCTGGGCCGACAAGCTCCCTGCTTTCTGCGGCATCTCCGGGGCCGGGCGCCGTGCCGGCCGGGAACCGGCGTCATCGGAGGCGGCGGGCGATGCGGAGTACATCGATCTGGAGCGGGTGCGCGAGCTGGTCGGCGATGACGACGAGGTCGTGCGCGAGCTGCTGCAGCTCTTCTACCATTCGATGCGCGAGCTGTTGCGCAACAAGATGGCGGTGGCGCTGGAGGAGCGCGACGGCGCGGCGATGAAGGCGCATGCCCACGAGTTGAAAGGGGCGGCGGCCAACATCGGCGCGGTCGGGATCGCCGAGCGCTGCGCCGAGATCGAGCGGCAGGCCGAGGCGGGTGCATGGCCGGAAGTGGAGGAGGCGGTGGCGTGGCTCAAGGAGGCGCACCGGGCGATCGATGGCACCATCAAGGAGGAGGCCGGTTCATGACACAGGTGGTGATCATCGACGACAATCCGACCAACGTCTTTCTGCTCAAGCGGATGAGCGAGCAGATCGACGGCTGCACCGTCCACACCTTCGCCGACGCGCCGTCGGCCTTGGCCTGGGAGGGGATCGCCTAGGCCGACCTGGTGCTGGTCGACTACATGATGCCCAAGATGAACGGAATCGAGTTCGTCGACCGCTTCCGCGCGCTCAAGGGGTGCCGCGATGTGCCGGTGATCATGGTCACCGCCGATGACGACAAGGCGGTGCGCTACGAGGCGCTGGAGCACGGCGCCACCGACTTTCTCAACAAGCCGGTGGACAAGACCGAGTTTCTCGCCCGCATGCGCAACATGCTGGCGCTGCGCAAGAGCCAGAAACAGCTGGCCAACCGCGCCGACTGGCTGGCCGGGGAGGTGCGCAAGGCGACCAAGGAACTGCGCCAGCGCGAGCTGGAGACGATCCTGCTGCTCTCCAAGGCGGCCGAGTACCGCGATCCGGAGACGGCGGCGCATATCGTGCGCATGAGCCACTACTCGCGTCTGATCGCCCGCCATCTGGGGATGGATGCCATCGAGCAGGAGATGATCCTGCTGGCCGCGCCGATGCACGATATCGGCAAGCTGGGCACCCCCGACCGCATCCTGCCCAAGCCGGGGCGGCTGACCGAGGAGGAGTTCGCCATCATGAAGCAACATGCCGAACACGGCTACCAGATCCTGCGTCACAGCAGGACGCGGCTGCTGCAGATCGCCGCCGACATCGCCCGCATGCACCACGAGAAGTGGGACGGCTCCGGCTATCCGCGCGGGCTGAAGGGAGAGGAGATCTCGATCTACGCCCGCATCGTGGCGGTGGCCGACGTCTTCGACGCCCTGACCAGCAACCGCCCCTACAAGAAGGCGTGGCCGGTGGAGGAGGCGGTGGCCGAGCTGGAGCGGCTCAAGGGGCGCCATTTCGATCCGGCCTGTGTCGATGCGCTGGTCGGCCACCTCGACGAGGCGCTGGAGATCAAGGAGCGCTTTCGCGATGAGGAATCGGCGCTGGAGGTGGCGTCGGTGGCGGCATAGCCGCCGGGCGGGAAGCCCGCTCGGGGGCGTCCGGTCAGAGGCGCAGCAGCAGACGCCGCTCCCCGCGGTTGAGCGGGCGGATGGCGCCGCGCGGCAGATCGTCAAGCCGGATGGGGCCGAAACGGATGCGGATCAGCCGCCGCACCGGGTGGCCCAGCGCGGCCAGCGTGCGGCGGATCTCGCGCCAGCGGCCGCGGGTCAGCGTGGCGGTGAGCCACGAGTGGCCGCCGGTCTCGGCATCCACCGTCAACCGCCACGGCAGGCTCACCTCCCCCTTGCCGATCTCGATGCCGCCCTGCTGCAGCCGCGCGATCTCCACCAGCGACAGGTGGCCGGCGATGCGCACCCGGTATTCGCGCTCGATCGCCGAGGCGGGGCTGGTCAGTCGGCGGGCCAGCGCACCGTCGCTGGTGAGCAGCAGCAGCCCCTCGCTCTCCATGTCCAGCCGGCCGACCGACTGGACGTTGGGCGCCACCTCGATCCGGTCGTAGATCAGCGGCCGGCCGCGCGGATCGCTGCGGGCGCAGAGCAGGCCGGGCGGCTTGTGGTAGGCCAGGTAGCTGTGGCGCGGCTCGGGCGTGACCGGCCTGCCGTCGACCTCCACCCGGTCGCCGGCGCCGACCCGGATGCCGGGGGTGGTGACCACCGCTCCGTTGATCCGCACCCGGCCGGTGAGGATCCAGCGATCGGCCTCGCGCCGGGAGCAGAGGCCGCAGCGGGCGAGAAAACGGTTGATCCGCTCGGGGGTGCCGCCGGGTGTTTCTGCTGCCGGGCGGCGCCGGCCGCCGCGCCGATGTCGTCGGGATTCGCTCAGACGCGGTAGCCCATCTTCAGTGTGCGCCGCACCTTCTCCATGGTGCGCTCCGCCTCGATGTTGGCCCGCCGGTTGCCGTCGCGGATGATCTGGCGCACCTCGTCGGGCCGAGAGGCGATCTCCGCCCGCCGCCGGCGGATCGGCTGCAGCTCCTGTTCCAGATGGGCCAGCAGGATCCGTTTGCAATCGAGGCAGCCGATGGAGGCGCTGGTGCAGCCGTGATGGATCTCCGCGCGCTCCTCGTCGGTGGAGTAGATCTTGTGGTAGTCCCACACCGGGCAGCGCTCCGGGTCGCCGGGGTCGTTGCGCCGCTTGCGTTCGGTGTCGGTCTTCATCGTCTTGATCTTCTGTTCGGTCTGCCGCCACGGCTCGTCGATGGCGATGGTGTTGTCGTACGACTTGCTCATCTTGCGGCCGTCGAGCCCGGTCAGCTTCGCCGTCGGCATGAGCAGCGCCTCCGGCTCGGGGAAGAGCGGCTGGTCGGGCTTGCGGTAGAGGTGGTTGAAGCGGCGGGCCACCTCGCGGGTCAGCTCGATGTGCGGCACCTGATCCTCGCCCACCGGCACGGCGTTGGCGCGGTAGATGAGGATGTCGGCGGCCTGCAGCAGCGGATAGCCGAGGAAGCCGTAGGTGCCGAGGTCACGGTCGCGCAGCTGTGCAATCTGATCCTTGTAGGTCGGCACCCGCTCCAGCCACGGCAGCGGCGTGATGAAGGAGAAGAGCAGGTGCAGCTCGGCGTGGGCCGGCACCTCCGACTGGATGAAGAGCACGCTCCGGGTGGGATCGATGCCCACCGCCAGCCAGTCGATCACCATCTCCCAGATGGTCTCTTTGACGATGCCGGGGTTGGCGTAGTCGGTGGTCAGGGCGTGCCAGTCGGCGGCGAAGAAGAAGCAGCGGTGCTGCTGTTGCAGCCGCAGCCAGTTCTGCAGCACCCCTTTGAGGTGGCCGAGGTGCAGCCTTCCGGTGGGGCGCATGCCGGAGAGGATGCGCCGGGGTGCGGGGTGGGTCGGGGTCGGGTCAGATGACATGATCGAACCGCAAAACGTCCGTCCGTGGACTTTTTGGCTTCACGGAAATCGAAGCGCGGTTTTCGATTTCCTTACAAATCCATTGCTTGCATGCGCAAGCTCTTGATTTGCGCGGCCGTCCTGGCCGCGGCCGCCGGCTTCTTGCGAAGCCGGCATGACATGATC